>JAYTMW010000689.1:0-8605 GCA_043728105.1 Saprospiraceae bacterium
TACCTAAAAAGGCTAACACTATATTACCCAAAATTTATTTGGATAGTCCAAATTACTACCCTATTTTTACCATTTTTCTAAATAAAAAATTTATAAAATGACCATTCTCATCATCAACGGGCCCAATTTGAACCTTCTCGGTAAGCGTGAGCCACATATATATGGTAGCGAAACTTTCTTGGATTACTTCCAAACCCTTCAACGGATGTACCCCTCAGTATCGCTCGAATATTTTCAGAGCAATCACGAAGGTGCCCTTTTAGACAAGCTCCACGAAGTTGGTTTCGATGATACATATATAGGTGTCGTTTTAAACGCTGGGGCTTATACGCATACATCGGTGGCTTTGGGTGATGCCATCAGTGCCATCAAAACACCCGTGGTGGAGGTACACATATCTAACGTACACGCCCGTGAGGCGTTTCGACACCATTCTTACATCTCGGCAAAAGCGGCGGGGATTATTGTGGGCATGGGTTTGATGGGGTATAAATTGGCAGTGGAGTTTTTGCTGACGAAATAGTGTTTTAGATTTGCCAACTTTTGAAAAGTTGGCAAATCCGTTCGCAAAAGCATTTTTGTTTTAAAGTTGAAAAAATGATATAAAACCTTGTCAAATTTATAAAAAATTTTGGTAAAAATGAAAAAAACGTATAAAAATACTGAGGGGCCTACATCACGCAGACCCCTCAGTATTTTTATACATTTCACACTAAAAAACTTATTCTTTCACCCAAGCCGTACCTTCTTTGGAGTCCTTCAAAGCAATCCCTACGTCTTTGAGCGTATCTCTAATTTTATCCGAAGTTGTCCAATCTTTTGTCACCCGAGCATTTTGGCGAATGTCAATAATGAGGTGCATCAAGCCGTCGAGTGTGGCGTGCCCATTGTCACTTGCTGCGTCATCTTTTAGACCTAATATATTGAAAATCAAGTCGTTATACACTTTTTTTAATCTATCAAGTGTTGTAGAACTGATGTCATCTAAGCTCAATTGACCACCTTTCAAACCATTGATTTTTGAAGCCAATTCAAACAAACGAGCCACGGCTTTGGGCGCATTAAAATCGTCACTCATGTCGTCATAAGCTCCTTGAACCAACTCATTGGCTTCTTTGTCCAAATCAGAAATTACTGAGGGGATAGTGCTTACCAAAGTTTGTAAAATCTTATGCGCTTCCATTAAACGCTTATACCCTTTTTCAGCCGCTTGCAAGGCATCATCCGTAATGTCGAGCGTGGAGCGATAATGCGCTTGCATGAAAAAGAATCGCACAATCATCGGTGAATAACTTTTGGTCGTGTGGGTCGAATCACCTGAAAATAACTCATCGGGTGAAATAGTATTACCGTCCGATTTCGACATTTTTTTACCATTCAACAGAAGCATATTGGCGTGCATCCAATAGTTGGAAGGCGAGCAACCACACGCCCCATGATTTTGCGCAATCTCGTTTTCGTGGTGCGGAAATTTCAAATCGCCGCCGCCACCGTGGATGTCAAAAGTCTTTCCAAGATATTTTGTACTCATGGCGGAACATTCCAAATGCCAACCTGGGAAGCCTACTGACCAAGGTGAATTCCAGTGCATGAGGTGTTCGGGAGCCGCTTTCATCCAGATTGCGAAATCCGCAGGGTGGCGTTTTTCGTCTTGGCTCTTCAAATTGTCACGGGTTTCGGTCAAAAGTTCTTCAACCACCCGACCCGACAATTGACCATAAATATTAGTATCTTTTGAAAATTTGGCGACATCAAAATAGACTGAACCGTTGCTTTCGTAGCCATAGCCATTGGCAATGATTTCTTGCACCATTTCAATTTGCTCGGGAATATGACCCGTGGCACGAGGTTCAATGCTCGGCTGCAAAGTATTAAAAACGTTCATCATGCGATGAAAGCCATTCGAGTATTTTTGAGCCACTTCCATAGGCTCTAATTGCTCCAAACGTGCGCCCTTTGCCATGCGATCTTCGCCGTCGTCGAGCATGTGACCCACGTCGGTAATGTTCCGCACGTAACGTACTTTATAACCTAAATGCAAAAGATAGCGATAAATGATGTCGAAATTGACAAAAGTGCGGCAATTGCCCAAGTGCACATCGTTATAGACCGTGGGCCCACAAACATACATACCGACACGCCCTTCGTGAATGGGCGTAAATTCTTCTTTTTGACCAGTCAGAGAGTTGTAAATCAATAATTTCATAGGGCAAAGTTAATGCTGTATTGCTTTAATGTTAAATTGTTGTGCGCAAATTTTTTCGATTGTTCAAATAACTAAATTCTAAATTGTCAAAATTAGTTCACATATTGTTGAATACTTAATTCAAAAAAAACGTCTAAATTTTGATGCAAAAAAACGACCTTCGCCGACCAATCAGAACTTTATACGAATATTCATTGTTTTAGGCTAATATTTTTAGTCGCAATTATCTAAAATAATAATTATATCATATTTTAAAATCAGTAAACTACTATGAGCATAAACCATTGATTGTCAATGATTTATGTTTCCATGTGAAAATTTATAAAAATGCTTGTTTGGATTTTATTTTTAATAATCGTCGTTATTTTATTGGGTATTGACCTATCCATTTTGAGTAAATCAAAAGACAGTACGCCGACAGTGAAAGCGGCTATTCGTCAAACTTCGATATGGATTGCTTTAGGAATCTTATTCTCTGGGGTTATTTATGGTCTTTATGAGTACGATTTTTTAGGTCATGGCGCACACATGGGCGGCAAGGAAGCAGCACTTCAATATTTGACGGGTTATTTGATTGAACAGGCTTTGAGTGTGGACAATCTTTTCGTGATTGCGCTTATTTTGACCTATTTCAAAGTACCCCCTCAGTATCAACACAAGATTTTATTCTGGGGTATTGTAGGTGTTCTAATGACTCGTGGTTTGATGATTGGTGTAGGATATGCGCTTGTTCAAGCATTCAGTTGGATCAATTATGTGTTTGGTGCAATCCTAATTTGGTCGGCTTATAAAATGGCAACGACCGATGAAAGCGAAGAAGTAGATTATGATAAAAATTGGTTAACAAAAGCAATAAAACAATTTGTTCCCGTTACAAAATCCTTCGGAAGTGGGCATTTTTTCACAATTATTGATGGTAAAACAACTGCAACGACTCTTTTTGTAGCACTTTTAGTCGTTGAGTCAACAGATGTTTTGTTTGCTTTTGACTCCGTTCCTGCCGTTTTTTCCGTGACGAAAGATCCGTTCTTGGTTTTCAGTAGCAATATTTTTGCGATATTGGGACTGCGCTCTCTTTACTTTGTGTTGGCAGCGTCAATGGATAAATTCCAATATTTAGAAACCGCATTGGTGGCTATCTTAGGTTTTATTGGCTTGAAAATGATATTGGAAGAGTGGGTTCATATTCCTGTTGGGGTGTCACTAATGGTTGTGGCAACGATGTTAACTGCGGGTGTTTTGGTTTCTATTTACGCAAATAAAAAGAATGCGAAGAACGAGAAATTGGACAGTTGAATGAACTAAATTAAGAAAATATGATGCCTTTGGCTTCATCAAGCTGAAAGCATGACTGAGGGGTCTGATATTGAATTATCAGACCCCTTAATTTTTCAATCAATCAACATCACAGCCGCAAGCGTCTCAATCCCTTCAAACAAACAGCCAATCCGTAAATTCTCATTTTCGCCATGCTGATTGTTGTCATAATTCACAATTGGAATCGTAATAGGTGGCGTTTTCAAAATAGTTTCAAACAAATAAAGCGGCAAACTGCCCTCTGCGGAAGGCATCAAAATGAAATAAACCTAATTTGGATATAGGTATCTCATTACATCTGAATTAGAAAAATTCGGGTCAAAATTCGTGTTATTCGTGTTCGTGTATTTTACTGGGTTAGCTTGATTTTTTTAGATTTAAACAAAACTAATTGTAAAATGCTCGTTTACAAATTTTGAGTGAAAAATACTGAGGGGCCCTACTTGATTTTTCTTAACGTTACTAAATTGGATTATAAATACAAAAATGATTTCATACTTTCCAATCTTTAAAAGGCACAATCGTCAAATTAGAATTATAATATTTTTGTTCGCCCGTCACTTCTCTATCAATCCAATCAGGCGTATCGAAGGCTTCATTTTCATCTTTTAATTCTATTTCAGCTACAATTAGCCCTAAATTGTCGCCTAAAAAATCGTCAATTTCCCATAATTTATTTTTGAAAATTATTTTGTATCTCACTTTTGAGAGTTCCGAAAGAGCGAAATTATCCAACAATTCTTTGGCATCTTGCATCGGTATTTCGTACTCATATTCAGGTCTTGTTGCGCCCACCGTTAGCCCTTTTATGGTCAAAAAAGCACTCGTATTTGTGAGGCGTACTCTTATGGTTTTGCTTGGGTCGGTCAATAAATAGCCTTGTCTATAAAAGTCTCCCGTTGGCTTATTTACCCGTTCCCATTTGTCGTGGTGGATTAAAAATTTTCTTTCTATTTCTTTTGGCATAATAAAAACGTTTATTTTATAACTCATTGATAATCAAATACTTCAGTAGATAAATCAGCCACTACGTCAACATTCACTCAAACTAATCGGCACATTCACCGCCAAGCCGCCATCACTCGTTTCTTTGTATTTTGAGTTCATATCTTGCGCCGTTTGCCACATCGTTTTGATGACGCTATCGAGCGAGACTTTTGCCGTTTCGGGATTGCCTTGCAGAGCCAATTGACTCGCCGTAATGGCTTTAATCGCCCCCATTGTATTGCGCTCGATGCAGGGGATTTGAACCAAGCCGCCCACGGGGTCGCAGGTCAAACCCAAGTGGTGTTCCATGGCTATTTCGGTGGCGTTTAGCACTTGTCGGATGCTGCCGCCCAGGCACTCCGTCAACGCCCCCGCCGCCATTGCCGACGATACGCCAATCTCAGCTTGACAACCACCCATTGCGGCTGAAATGGTCGAGTTTTTCTTGAAAATACTGCCTAATTCACCCGCCACAAGCAAAAATTGGATGATTTTGGAAGTCGAATTGCCACCTTCAAAAGCGATAAAATATTGTAAAACGGCTGGAATAACACCCGCCGCACCATTTGTGGGAGCTGTTACGACCCGCCCAAAAGACGCATTTTCTTCGTTTACCGCCAAAGCAAAACTACTGACCCAATTCAAGGTATCTGAAAAAGAAAAACGTTTACTTTGTATTGCCGCCAACCATGAATCGTAGTCGTTATAAGGGATATTTTCCAAAAGACGTTTGTTGATTTTTGCGGCTCGTCGTTCCACGCCCAAGCCACCCGCAAGCACCCCCTCAGTATTTACGCCTTTATATATGCACGCTCGCATGGTTCGCCACAAGTGCATCAACCCTTGCCCGACTTCAGTTTGTGAACGCCATGTTTGCTCATTTGCCCACACTATTTCGGAAATGGAACTCATATTTTCTAAGCAATGATTGTGTAAATCCTCGGCAGAATCAATGGGAAAAGGGAGTTTTACACTTGTTTTTACACTTTTAACGTCATTTTCTTGAACAATAAAACCGCCGCCTATGGAGTAATAAGTTTGGACGAAATCATGTCCATTGTTGAGTTGCGCTACGAATGTTACACCGTTTGGGTGAAAAGGAAGG
Organism: Saprospiraceae bacterium; assembly: GCA_043728105.1. Classification (GTDB taxonomy): domain Bacteria; phylum Bacteroidota; class Bacteroidia; order Chitinophagales; family Saprospiraceae; genus JAAFJT01. The sequence continues at coordinate 5,616 of JAYTMW010000689.1, forward strand.
CTTAGGTCGTTGAAAAAAATGATGTCTTGTTTGGGGATAAAAGGTATAATCTTCTTTCCGTCTAAAATGACCCCCTCAGTATTTTTGACATTTTCAATCTTAAAATCAAGGGTTGAAGTATCCGTCGTAACAGGGTCTTCGCCAAGCAAACCCATTATTACAGCGATGTCCGTTCCATGCCCTTTGCCCGTTTTTGCCAACGAGCCATAAAGCATCACTTTAACGTTTTTTACTTGCGTAAACAATTGATTATCATGGAGTTCTGATAAAAATTGTAACGCTGCACGCCACGGGCCTAACGTGTGTGAGGAGGATGGGCCTACGCCAATTTTGAAAATATCGAAAACGGAAATGCGTTCTTTTGGCATGTTAAAATTTAGTTTGATTTGGTAGAAGAAAGTGAGTAGCAAAATTAGTCAAAACCTTAAATCGTGTGTCAATCTTTAACGTAATTTAATGAATTTGTTTGTCTTTATCTAACGTTACATTCATTTTATCTAATAATAAGCCTTATTTTCTACTTAGATTCCTACTTTTAATTTTGCAAACTAACCGCATAAAATATACAAACACGAATAAGACAAATGTAAAAAACGAATAAGGGAATTTGTAAAAAATAACATACCCACTATGTATTTGAAATTAGCGACAAATTGCGTCAAGTTTGAAACTTGACGCAAGTTATTGAGTGATTAATTCGTTTCTTTGGGTAAATTATTTTTTACAAATTCCCTAAGCCCAAAATGTGCTTTTATTGTTTCTTCGTTCCTTATTAGTGTCAGCATATTTTATGCGTTCAGCTTCTAATTTTGAATGTCGAATTAACACAAATTCTATTCATTCTATTTAAATTCTATTCATTCTGATTTTTAAAATCAACAAGTTATGAAAAAACTAAGTCTCGTTTTTTGCCTTTTGGCAAGCCTCAATTTGACGGCACAAAAATTAAATAAACTACCTGAATCTACATTGCCCATGACGGAAACATCCACGCACCTCCGTTTTTTAGCGGCGGATGAATTGATGGGCAGACGCACGGGCGAGCAAGGCAATATGGTGGCAGCCCGTTATATTGCTGAACAATTTCGTGCTTTGGGCTTGAAACCTGCGGCAGGGCAATCGTCTTTTATGCAAAAAGTACCTTTCAAAAATACGGCACCAAATACTGAGGGGTCGGTCATGGTGGGCGATTCTACCTTGAAAATGATGACAGATTTCATTGTTTTGGAAGGAAAAGCGAGTGATTTGAAAGGTTTACCCGTCATTTTTGCGGGCAACGGTTGGGTTGATAAAGAGACCGACGATTATAAAGATTTGGATGTGAAAGGCAAAATTGTCATCGTTTCGCTCGGCACACCCAAAACGACAAGCCCGTGGGAAGCGGTTCAAGCATCGGAAGCGAAAACCAAAATGGCGGCTGAACACGGTGCGGCGGCTTTGGTCGAAATTTTTACCGCAAAATTGCCGTGGAAAAATGTTGTTGGCTATTTTGCCAGCGAGCGTTTGAAGTTGGATATGAAAAAAGTGGGTGAGCCTGACATTGCCATGCCGCATCTTTGGGTAAGCGGCAATCGGTCGGCTTTGTTCGCAAAAGACAAGGTTAAAACTTTGAGTTTGACAACTTTTGATAAAAAAGAAACGCCTGTCACGTCTTACAATGTAGTCGGCGTTTTGGAAGGTAGTGACCCTGTTTTGAAAAACGAATACGTCATTCTTTCAGCGCATTTCGACCACGTGGGTACGGGTAAAAATGGTGGTCAAGGTTATACAAAAGAGGATTCAATATTCAATGGTGCAAGAGATGATGCTTTTGGTTGTTCGGCTGTTTTGTTTGCCGCAAAGTGTTTGACGCAGATAAAAACCAAGCGTTCAATTTTGTTCATTGCGTTCACGGGAGAAGAAATTGGCTTGTTAGGGAGCAATTATTACGCTGAAAACCCGCTTGTGCCACTAAAACAATGCGTTTACGACCTCAATTGCGACGGTGCGGGCTACAACGACACTACGCTTCTGACAACAATTGGCTTGAATCGAACGGATTGCAAAACGGAATTAGAAATTGCGTCAAAGGCTTTTGGTCTGAAAATTATGGACGACCCTGCGCCCGAGCAAAATTTATTTGACCGTTCCGACAACGTCAGTTTTGCCGCAAAGGGGATTCCTGCGCCCACTTTTGCGCCAGGATTTACGGCGTTTGATACTGCCATTTTTAAGTATTATCACAAAGCCGAGGACAATCCAGAGACGATTAATTTCACTTATTTGCACAAACATTGTCAAGTTTTTGCCTACGCCGCCCGCTTGATTGCGAATCGGAAAGATCAACCGAAATGGATTGCGAATGATAAATATGAGAAGGCGTATAAGGCGTTGTATGGGAAATAACCAGCTACTTCTACTTTGGCACTCTACGGATAGAAAGGACTAAATGGATTGATTGATTTTTTTCAAATAAAAATTGCAAATTTTTATTTGAAAAAATCAATCAAGCCGAAAAAACTCTCCTCAAGCACGCCCCCCGAAAGCATTCGGGACAATGAGTAAATATCTCATGTAGTAGAGTGCCAAAGCAGAACTACCCCCTCAGTATTTTTCATAAAAAAGGATTATGCCAATACATCTTTTTCAATTTCAATATCTTTCAAAATAGAGACCCATTGAGCCTTCATCTCAATGGCATCTTTAAAGCGTTTGTGAGGTGTTTTATTCAACGCTTTTTGTAGGAAAAGTATCATTTTAGGTGCTATTTCCTTGTTTTCGGTAGAAAAATCAGCCTCATTTTGAATAATATTCTGAGCCAATTCTTCCCACGTGAGTCCTTTGAAAGGCAGCGTTCCGAACAAAATAAAATAACCGACTAAACCCAATTGATAGACTTCTGACTGAAAATCAGCGGGTTCTTTGGCAATGTGGAAGGCGTTGATATTAATTTTTTCGGGTGCAATAAACTCAAAAGCACCACCATAAACAACGTTTTCATCGGCTCTCAG
>JAYTMW010000690.1:0-1975 GCA_043728105.1 Saprospiraceae bacterium
AGCCGTGAAACAGGCAGTAATTGCGGGTTTGGGTTGTTCCATTATGCCTCTTATTGGACTTAGAAGTGAATTAACAAATGGAGATTTACAAATTATTCCCGTGAAAGGTTTTCCAATTAAATCAACTTGGCAATTAATTTGGGCAAAAAATAAGAATTTTTCACCCGTAGCCGCTTCGTTTTTGGCTTATATTCAGAAGGAAAAAGATAAAATAATTAAGGATAAATTTGATTGGTTTGAGGCGTATTGATTTAAAGATTACATTATAACCCGCTCAATCTATACTTTTTTACACAGATTGAGCGGATTATCACTATCATAATCCGCTCAATCTATTGTTTTTTATATAGATTGAGCGGATTTTTGTTGTAATAATCCGCTCAATCTATTATATTTGATAAGAAAACAATAATTATGGAAAAGCAAATCATTGGTAGAAAACCTCAAATAAAGTCATTAGAGGACGTTTTAACGTCTTCTAAACCAGAAATGGTGGCATTAATTGGCAGACGAAGAGTTGGTAAGACATTCTTGATTCGACAAGTTTATGAAAATAGAATTGATTTTGAATTGACTGGACTGCAAGATGGGAACACAAAAGCTCAACTTCAAAATTTTCAAATTGCTTTTTCTAAGTACTTCCCCCAAATAGAATTATCAGAAAATCCCGAAAATTGGTTAGCGGCATTTCATCAACTTTCGTTAGCGTTGGACAAGTTACCTAAAACCGAAAAAATGGTGGTTTTCATTGATGAGTTACCGTGGTTAGATGCTGCAAAGTCTGATTTTATTATGGCTTTGGGCTGGTTTTGGAACAGTTGGGCTTCTCAAAAGAGGGTTGTTTTGGCAATTTGTGGTTCATCGGCATCATGGATGATTAAGAAAATTATCAATGACCGAGGAGGACTTCACAATCGAGTAACTAAATTGATCATGCTCTATCCTTTTACTTTATCCGAAACGGAGGAATATTTTAAGTATCAAAATATTAATCTAAACCGCTCTTTAATTCTACAAATTTACATGGTCATGGGCGGCATTCCGATGTATTTAGACCAGATGAAATCAGGATTGAGTGCGATGCAAAATATTCAAGAAATATGTTTTGAGAGAGATGGTTATTTGAAAAATGAATTTGAAAGATTGTTATCATCTCTGTTCAAAAACTATCATCATCACGTCAATATTATCAGAGCATTAGCTACCAAAAATATGGGACTCACACGGTCAGAAATTATAAGTTTGACGAAGTATAGCAATGGCGGAATGCTAACTGAAATCTTAGATGAATTAGAGAAATCGGGTTTTATTATGATTCAGAGTGGTTTGGGCAAACGAGTAAAAGATTCAATTTATAGACTTTCTGACCCTTATTCGCTGTTTTATCTAACTTTTATAGAACCTCTGGGCAAAAATTCTGTGATTGAATTTACTGCCATGAGTGACTTACCAGCATGGAAAACATGGTGTGGTTATGCGTTTGAAAATGTGTGTTTTTATCATTTAAAAGCCATCAAAAAAGCATTAGGAATTGCAGGGGTTGGCACAAGGACAGGCTCATTTTATGCCAAAGCAACCGAAGAAATGACGGGGACTCAAATTGACTTAATCATTGACCGAAACGACCAAGTAATGAATCTTTGCGAGGTAAAATACAGCGTTAATGAATACACTGTTACCAAAAAGGATGTTGAGAATTTTGAAAATAAAAAACGAGTATTGAGGTATTATTCCAAGACTAAAAAACATATTTTTACCTCATTAATTACCACAAATGGAGTTGTAAATAATGCTCAAAGAATAAATTATATTGACCATGTAGTTGTTTTGGATGATTTGTTTAATGATTAAATCCAACTTTTATTCGAAATCAAACCTTATTATGTTAGTAAAATAATCTACCAAAAACACGGAAGTTGCTCCTCGAAAAGGCTACTTCCGTGCATGATTAAAACTCTTTATAATAAAACTGAAA
>JAYTMW010000691.1:0-1801 GCA_043728105.1 Saprospiraceae bacterium
TTGGCAGGACGCACCTTTCCAGTTGCCAATAATGACCCCAATATGTCCCATTTTTCCTTGACCATAGCGGATGCCGACCCAGTGGAAGCGTATTTAAAAAATTTAAAAATGCCCTACCTCCGCCAACAGCGTTTTGATGGGGCTTGGCAAATATTTATATCCGACCCCGATGGCTATTTTATCGAACTCAATGAACCTAAAGTAGCTTGGCAGAACCTTTTTAACGGAAGAGATTTGAAGGATTGGGATACTTATTTGGGTCCGCCTTTTCTTGAAAAGGGTGATAGTAAAACAATTGCAAAACCCGTCGGATTGAATGTTGACCCGAAACGTATTTTTTCAGTGGTGACAGAAGACGGCGAAAAGGCGTTGCGGGTATCCGGTGAGCATTTTGGAGGTATTTCTACTGAGGGGATGTTTGAAAATTATCATTTACAAATGCAATTCAAATGGGGTAAATTGAAATGGGCACCGAAGAAAAATGCTAAAATGGACAGTGGTTTATTATATCATGCCAACGGCGAACATGGCGCAGATGGGGGTTTTTGGATGCAATCCCAAGAGTTTCAGATTCAAGAAGGGGATTGCGGCGATTATTGGGGCGTGGCAGGAGCTATATTTGATGTGCCTACGAAAAAGGTGAATGACAGCACTTATACGTATGACCCCCTCAGTATGATGCGAACTTTTAAAGATAAAACACCCGTCGGTCGGCGTGCTATTAAAAGTCCCGATGCTGAAAAACCGACTGGCGAGTGGAATACACTCGATTTATATTGCTACGGTGATACGGCAGTTCATGTCGTAAATGGTAAAGTGGTGATGGTATTATACAATTCAAAACACCCCGTCAATGGTAAAATGGAGTCTTTGAAAAAAGGTAAAATTCAGTTGCAATCGGAAGGCGCAGAGCTTTTTTATAGGCGTATTCGGATGTTGCCGATTGGGGCTTTGCCTTCCAGTTTGATTAAAAAGTAAAACGATAGATTTTAAACTAAAATCTGAAAAACAAGTACCATAGAATGAAATATTTTATATTAGAACCAGAAGTTTCTGGGGAGCTTGGGACAAATACCATAATTGATTCAAACAAACATCCTCCTGTGATACATAAACTACATTTTGTATTTACTGGGTGGTTAGGGGATGACTTGATTGAGTGTTTTCCATGTTATCTGATAAGTGAAAGGCTTAAATTAGCATTAGAAAACTCTAATTTAAGTGGCTTTTATGTAGAAGAGTGTGAAATACAGGATTCGGAAGAAATGTTAGAGTTGCAGCCCGAAATTCAACTCTCTCAATTTTATTGGCTCAAAGTAGAGTTAAATTTAAACTTAGATTTTTATATTAACAACGAATCCAAGTTAGTTATTACTGAAAAAGCATATAAACTACTTCAAGCCTTCAATCTGAATTATTGTGATATTACTCCTATGTAGCCTATTCCATGACTTTTTAAACTTTAATTGTAGCGGTTTGCCATATATTGATCATCCATCGTCAAAGCAGCAAAAGCTAAAGCTTCAAAAATATCAGCTTTTTCTAAAAATGGAAAATCTTCCAAGATTTGATCCATCGTCATTCCTCCAGCAAGATAACCTATTAGAGTTGTAACAGGAAAGCGAATACCTCTAATGCATGGTTTACCAGTGCAAACTTCTGGGTTTATGGTAATTCGAGAAAATTCAGGATGTTTTAATTCCATTGTAATTGTTTTTATGACAACAAATATAAACTATTTTCTCAATAGCGCAAGATGTTGGTAATAAATAATCACCCTCTATTGCATCAACAATAGGGC
>JAYTMW010000692.1:0-2866 GCA_043728105.1 Saprospiraceae bacterium
CAACTTGAAATAGGGCCTGTAATGGCTGAAATCCCTACATTGGTAGCCGTGTCAGTTATAAAACTGAGGGGCCCCACCCAGCCGCTTGTATCCGTAGGAGGCACACAAGTAGAGCGCACGTAAGCAAAATATTTAGTCACTTCCTTCAATCCTTGAAGGACAGCAAAAGTATCTGTGGTTTCAAAAAAACCTCTTCCAGGTGCTTGCACCCAAGGATTAAAATTAATCGTATCCCACACCACTCGGTACGTCGGTCTAAAGCTCACGGGGGAGGATTTCCAAGCAATTGTGGTCGTAAATGTACGCACCGAAGCCACATTAGCATCCAAAGGCGATCCGCATACAATACATTTGACAGCACTTTTATATAATTGCCCCGATGTTGGCGAAGGGCCTTTTGCAACCAACTTTTCGCCTGCATTGTTAAAAAGTGTAAAATAAATTTCTGATTGGTAGGCACCTTGTGCGTCATAGCGCAATACGATGGTGTCACCTACTCTAACCCTAAAATCATACAACCGTAAACTATCTGATGCCCTCGCTAATATACCATCATGCGTATAGGCTTTTTCAGGATTATTGCCCAATTTCACATAAAGCTGAGAATCATCCCATCCATCACCTCTAATATCAACCAAACGAAGGCTGTAAGTGCAACTATCTTGTGCTGCCAACCCAACGCTTGTTAAGAGTAAAATGGCCAAAATCAATCTGGAAAAAGTATTGAAGTTTTTCATAAGCAAAATTTTATGCACTATCATATTTGTTTTTTATCTATAAAAATGAATTTTCTTTTTGAGCAAAGCAAAAAATATTGAGTTTTACGAAATATCGAATACCATGAGATTGATGTATTACTGCATAATAAAGATACAGAACAATAAATAAATCAATTCTTAACTTGGTATAGATTTAGTAACAAAGGCTAAATGAAGGCATTTTTTGGCACTTCGCAAAGTAAAATTTTATGCGAGATAAAGTTAATATGAAATTTATAAATTAATAAATTTTAACACTAAAACAATTTTGAGTAATTATTGTTATGTATTAATGTTATTTAAAAAGCGTATTTATAATTCGGCATTTTGACTTAATTACGAAATTTTGAAAAATGCTGCGTTATTTTAGCTATTTTTATCAGATTTATATTATTTTTGGCAATTATTGAAAATTAATCAAAAAAAGTGGCAATATATTCTATAAACGATTTAGAAAAGCTCTCAGGCATAAAAGCACATACCATTAGGATATGGGAGCTACGCTATGAATTGATTTGCCCTCAAAGAACAAAGACCAATATACGATACTACGATGATTTAGACTTAAAGCTTCTTCTAAATATTGCTCTTTTAAATAAAAATGGTGTTAAAATTTCCAAAATTGCTACCATGTCGAAGGCGGATATCCAGACAAAAGTAGCACAAATTTCTGAAGTTAATTTCCAATATGATACCCAACTCGATGCCATTACAATTGCCATGATTGAAATGGATGAATACAAATTTGACCGTATTTTGAGTTCAAATATACATCAAATAGGTTTCGAGCGTACTATGATGGAAGTGATTTACCCTTTTTTAGAGCGTTTGAGTTTGTTGTGGTTGACTGGTTCTGTCAATCCCGTTCAAGAGCATTTTATGAGTTATTTGTTGCGTCAAAAAGTGATAGTCGCCATTGATAAAGAGCCGCTTGTGAGTGGGAGAGAGCATAAAAAGTTTCTCATTTATTTGCCAGAAGGCGAGCGTCAAGAGTTGAGTTTGCTTTTTATGCATTATTTATTGAAATCAAGAAAGAATCAGGTCATTTATTTGGGTCAAGATATAACCTTAGACGATTTGCGGGACACGTATAATATTCATAAGCCCGACTATGTTTTTTCATTAATCAATGAGCCTTTTCCGAAAACATCCATTCAACAATATATAGATGCGGTGTCTTGTATTTTTGAAAAAAGTCATATTTTGTATTCGGGTTATCAGGTGGTGAGTAAAGAGATTCGTTTACCCGAAAATATGACGATTCTTAACAGCCTTGATGAAACAATTAAATTTATAGACTCACTTAGAGTCGTCAACATGCGGCGTATTATGGTGAATTAATGATTAAAAAAAATGCCTTGTTTTGTACAAAAACAAGGCATTTTTTTATTGTAAAAAATTGGTAATCAATGATTTATCTTGTCTCAATACGCAATACGAATAACTCAATACTCAAGCCATTTGCATTTCATTTGCCACCTCTATTTTCATTTTTTCAATCAATAAATCAACATCAGCCGTCGAAATACTGAGGGGGGGCAAAAGGCGGATAGTATTGGCTTCACTCGACGAACCGACGAATACTTTTTGCTCAAAAGCCAATCGTTTTCTCAAAGCCGCCGTCGGAAATTCAAACTCAATACCAATCATCAGACCCATGCCTCGCACCTCTTTAACGCCTTCCAAAGTTTTTAATTTTTCTAAGGCATATTTACCCACTTTTTGCGCATTTTCAAGCAATTTTTCTTGTTTTATAACATCCAAAACCGCAATTGCCGCCGCACAAGCCAAATGACTGCCCCCAAAAGTAGTTCCCAACATGCCATGTTTTGCCTTAAATTTTGGGTGAATTAAAACACCACCAATTGGAAAACCATTGCCCATGCCCTTTGCCATCGTGATAATATCGGGCTTGATACAGGCATAGTGCTGAAAAGCAAAAAATTGCCCTGACCGACCATAACCTGACTGAATTTCATCCAAAATAAAAACAGTATTGGTTTGGTGACACAACTCTTGAATGGCTTTCAAAAACTCGCCCTTAGGCGTGTGTATGCCCCCGATGCCTTGAATACCTTCAATAATCACGGCGCAAACATCACCTCTCA
>JAYTMW010000693.1:0-1607 GCA_043728105.1 Saprospiraceae bacterium
CCTATTTTTTAATAAATAAAAAGATTATTGCGAAGCAAAAAACTCATATCCTGAAAATAGGATTTAATTTACCCACACTAAACAGAATAGAACCAAAAAAGATAACGAAAATAGAAAATAAGTCCGCTTACAATAGTCCAGAATTAGACGCTTTTTTAGCGTTGGAAGAAACAATTGATACGGACTATATCCGAACAAGTATGCTCTTAGCGGCTCAAATCCAAGATGCGATGCTTGCAAAAGGCATTGGTAAAAAGCAATTTGCTGATTTGTTGGGTAAAAAACCGTCTGTCATAACCAAATGGTTAAGTGGCACACATAATTTTGAAATTCATACACTTACCCAAATTGCAAACGCCCTGAATATCAAACTCTTCGCTTTTGATGTACCAAATGATAAAGAAACAATTGTTCTAAACCCGAATATAACCTATCAATTCAAATTAGACAGTCCGATTGCGGTACAACAATATTCGAGAATTTAAAGCGTATAAAAAAAAGCGGCTCCCCACCCAAAGCCGCTTTTTTAATGCAAAATACTGAGGGGGTGCAAAATTAAGCCGTAGCACGACCAATTTTTTCAAGTGTAAAAATGCCTTGTGTACTAACATGCCCAACAACGGAAACAACATCCTGCCAATAAGATTTCACAACTTTTTTAAACATTTTGGCAGGTACGATAAAGGCATAAACCTGTTGATTTTCCATATCACGGATTCTGATTTCTCTATCGTCTGCGTTGGCAGAAGTAAACAAACCACGCACAGTAAGCGACGAACTATGGGTTGGCACGGCGAGTGCCTCTAAGACAAGTTTTTCTAATTCGTCCAATTTCATCAAGGTATATCCGTCTAATGCTTCACTCCTGCATAAAGTCGCTACTTTTTGAGCGTCTTCATATTTACCCGCTTTATAAGCAAGTGCCGTGGCGTTTTTCAACATTTCACCCCGTGAGAGCGGATATTTCTCATCGGAAGACATCAAAAGAGCCGCTTCTTTTTCCAAAAGAAATGCTTTTTCGTAGAATAATTTATAGTCAATTGGCAGAATATGTCGCTTGGCTTTTGCCATGTCACCTTGTTCTGCAAAAGAAACCGCTTGACGATATAAGATTTCAGACTGTTTCATATTTCAACTATTTTTGCTTTTGGAATACTAAATTCAATAACCGCAATAAACACAGGCAAACTGGGCATCACCCGTTTTTCCAACCCTTTTGCTTTTGCCGATATGCGCATATTCAATGTATTGGTCAATGATTCGACAAAAATGCCAGACACCTCTAAATGCGCTTTCTGAACCTTATCATGTCTGGCAATATTTGAGCTACTCGCTTCTTGCATTGTAAAATCTGCATCTTCTCCTTGATCATTTCGTTGAAACACCTCATAAATTGTCAACGCTGAAATAAGCAAAACAGCAAGTCCCATTGCAGCGTATTCTGTTGCTTCTTTCAAATCGCGCCAACTTGAAAGTTCTGCCAACCCGATTTCTTCTTGCCATTCTAACTCAAATTCAGTATCAAAATCACCTTCTACTTTTAGCTTAACACTTGATTGGTGTCCTGCCGAAGTCAAACAAACAACAATTGCTTCTGCCAGAAATGC
>JAYTMW010000694.1:0-2075 GCA_043728105.1 Saprospiraceae bacterium
GGCCTCAACACAACCACCATCACCACCAAGAAAGAGAAAAACCCCTTTTTCATCAGATCAAACAAAGAAACGTGCAAATTCATCAACTTCGAAGGTGAAGTTTTTTTCCGTGTGATTTAGTCCAAAAATTCAAAATTAATTTTAATTTTATTTCTCTTAGGAATCAAATAAAATTCAAAGATCAGGCTCACAGTCGAGCTCACAGTCAGAGTCACAGCAGCTTTATGCTATGTTTCGAGGAACTCCAAGACCAGTATCAAAGTTGATTGAGGTAAACGGAATTAATCTATTTAATAGAAGCTTAATAAAATAATAATATAATGAATTACATAATGAAATATTATGACAGGTTGATATGTCCGTTGCAGATGATCATGTAACCACAATTGATGACCATATTGAAGAAGAATCATCGTCAGAAAAAGTTACTGAGGTAGACCATATTGAGGTATTTTACTAAAAATTGAGGTATTTTAAACTTGAGTTTTAGGTTAAGATAACATATCAAAATATCTTCTTTAATTTTAGGTGAACTCCATCGCTAAAGATAACCTTGTTGAATCAGGAACAGCACCTTGCAATCATGTTGAGGTAATATAATGATTTGAGTTATCTTGCCTACACTCAAAAATTACCTATCTTAATCCAAAAATATTAATTTTGTTTCTCTTAGGTGTCAAATAAATTGTCAAGGTCAGGCACACAGTCAGGCTCACAGCAGATCCCAGTTGCAGATGAACTTGTCACCACAACTGACGACCATGTTGAAGAAAAATCATCGTCAGAAATCGTTGAAAAGAAATCTGTAACTATCCTTCAAGTAAGTGTCTCATTAGGAAACTATAACTGATAGATTACTATCAACTATGATTTGTTTTATAACATACGCTAATAAAGAATAATGTTTTTTTGCATATATAGGCATTTAAATTTGCCAATAAGTACCCTGCTGCGGACCGAACAGTTGACAAAGTCCCCTTTGTTGATGTATCTTTTTTTTGGACGGCGAAGAGAAGAAGACCCAACATCTCTGAATCCAACATCTCTGAATCAACATCGAACGTCCAAGATTTAAAACTACTTGAAATTGATTATGAGGAAATTAGGACTGAAGTCATCAACCAATTTCTCATTGATTTCCTGAAAACCAGAAGGAAATTTGTACAAGAAAAGACTTACATATTTGATTGTGAATTTTGGTCAACATGTTTAATGAAGGTAATGTTGATATCTTTTAGTATTTTTTTTTACGATTCATTTTCATATTAGTAATGATCCTAATCTTTCTTAATTAGAACACGGAACCGAAGGAGAAACCCCCCCCGAAAGAAAAAACACCCAAGAAACTTAGTAAAGTAGCGCAAGTGTTCAAGAGGTGTGAAGATGAAAAGAAAATGAGAGTTATCGAGCTGGAAAAAAAGGCGAAGGAAAGAAGAGAAATCGAGAAACAAAAAAAAAACCCTGGGGTAGGTTCTAAACCCCAGGCTAATAATTATTATCAATGGAAAAAGGTTGATTACGATGGAAAAATTTCAATCGATTGTATGATAAATTCAACCCCCCATAGCGAATGTTTGTCACCCAATTTTTTCAAGACATTCAATTTGGTAAGTTTGAAGCTTTTTTAATTTATATTTCCCTTATCGTATATATATATATTTATATTTCCCCTTATGTTTTGAACCTCAAGTTAATCTTCTTTATTTTTATAGGTTCTGTTACCAATAAGTGATGGTGAACACTTCACTCTGGTGGTATTTAGTCCTCCTTATCGTAAGATTGTTTATTGTGATAGCATAAAAACTTATTGTCCAGCTAGGGATCTTAAGAGGAAAGATAGCATATTTCTCTTAGCTTATTTATTTTTTCCATATATCATTACTAGTGACTGGACTTTTGATAAAATTTATGATGACGATAGTTTTCAGAATGCAGATGATCATCATGATTGTGGTTTTCATATTCTAAATTTTGCGATGTCTGCTATTAACGACGTAGAAATTGAAACTAATGATGTAGAATTTGCTAAGTTTAAAAGGGATACCGCTAAAAAGTATTGCATACCAGTTGAAATT
>JAYTMW010000695.1:0-2609 GCA_043728105.1 Saprospiraceae bacterium
ATTCGTTGTATTCCTTTGGATGCGACGGAGGAAGAAGGGGCTTGTATTTTGACGGGGAAGCCTTCTGGGCGGAGGGTTTTGTTTGCTAAGGCTTATTGAACTAATTGCCCTGATTTTTAATAAATTGGGGCGATTAAAATAAATTTTGACAGTATCGAATTTCTAAGTTGATACGTAAACCTAATATTCTGATTAGATTTGTAAATCAATCAGTAATCAGTAAAAATAATGATAAAAGTAAAACAATTATATCTTAAAAATATTGGACCTTTTGTTGAACAGAAGTTTGATTTTTCTGTAAAAGTAGGAAATCCTGATATTCATATTTTTACAGGTTCAAATGGAAGTGGAAAGACTACAATACTTCATGCTATTGCAAGTGAATTTGACTATTTTGAAAATGACCATAAAGAACATACTTCTAACGTGTTTTACAAAAGATTTCGAACTTCTGATGAAGATGAAAAGGAGATGTCTTTAAGTTATGCACATGCTATACTTTGCGATATTTCTTCCAATAAAGTAAGCGATAAAATAGTATGTTATAAATGTAGAAGCTGTGGAAATTTGCATCAGAATTATGAGAAAACAGTCTCTAATGATTTAAAAATTACAAAAATAGGTAATGGGTATAGATTTAAACCACAAAATATAGATTTAGAAAATTATAAAAATGCAATTATTGCAAAAGACATTTTAAATAAAACATTCAAATTTGCTGCATTTGGTTATTCTGGATATCGCCTAATAACATCCGCAAAAATTCAGATTGAGAGTGAGCAAAGTTTTAATCCTCTATACATGGCATTAGAATTTGTTAAAGAAAAAAACACGGGCTTTTTAGTTTCTAATTGGATAGTTTCAAGGTATTCAAAAGCTGCGATTGAAGAGACACATGGAAATAAAGAACTTGCCAGTAGATACAGAGAAGCACTAAATTGTCTAATTGATAGTATTAACGAACTGACGGAAAATGAGTATAAATTTGAGATACAAACCAACCCTTGGAAGGTAGTCATAAAATATTACGAGAAGGAAATAGAATTTGATGTTTTGCCTGATGGATTAAGATCTTTATTGAGTTGGCTTGGTGATTTATTAATGCGTTTAGATGAAATACCGTGGGAAAATAAATCAATTCCAGTTAATCATCAAAATATAATTCTTTTGTTAGATGAGATAGAAGTACATCTTCACCCCAAATGGCAATATCAAATTTTACCGCTTACAAGTAAAATTTTCCCGAATGCACAAATATTTGTCTCTACTCACTCCCCTTTTGTTCTGAATTCGATTGATAATGCTACAATTCACAAACTCATTACTCAAAAAGGTGAATCTAAATTAGATAGAAAATTACTTTCTCAGACAGGAGATTCGTACTCCTTCGTTTATGAAAATATCCTTGAAACTTTCAACGAATTTGGTTACCAAACCATGAAAGATTTAAAGCGATTTAATGAGATTGACATAGAAATTATGAAAGATAATTTAGAGAACGAAAAGGAATTTAGAGAAGTCATTCAGAGATTAATCAAAGAAGGCGAAGAAGTAACAGCCATTATTAGTTCCAAACTATTCAGGATTAAACGTATAAAAGAAAAAGATTATTTTAATGGAGAAAATTAATAAAAGGAAACTTAAAAATATCCCAACATTACAAAAACTATATGATAATTGGGAAAAGTGGGGACAAGACTACGAAATCTTTTTGGATAATAACAGTCCAAAAAAGCAAAAAGGCATAAAAAAAATAGGTCAAGATTTTTCATGGAGAGAAAACATTTATGATGAACTGAGAACACAAATTCAAATCTATGATGGAGCCAATCATAGAGATGATCATTGTTGTTTCTGTGATGGTTATCCAATTGGTGAAAACTCAAAAGAAACTATTGAGCATTTTCATCCAAAAGCAGATTATCCATTACAAGCCTACGATTGGAATAATCTCTTCTACTGTTGTGATAAATGTCAATCCGAAGCAAATAAAATTCCTTTCACATATACTTTAAAACCTTCGGATTCTGATTATATGTTTGATTCTTATTTTTATTTTGACTTAGGTTCTGGTAAGGTGAAAGTATTGGAAAATTTAGAAAAAGATTCTCCCGATGAATATAAAAAAGGGGAGGATTTCTTGAAAAGATATGGTATAAATAATGACAAGCGAAGTAAAGCAAGAAAGTATTTGTTCGAGGATGTAAAAAACTTCCTTCAAAAACAGTCAAATTCTGAAGATTCAAGGATAAGGCATGATTTTAAATACAGATTTGTTTATGATTTTGCAAAAAAACTAATTCATTCAACGAATTAGATATTTAATAATGCAAAAAAGCTAAAAATTAGAAAAATTCTTAGGCTTAGTAAGTGATGAGAAATCAGGCTTATTAGAAAAAATGCAATGGAGACAAGCCAATGAAGAATGGCGTGAACGGTCAGGGAAAATAGCTTTGAAAATCCTCCGTAAATTACGTGAAAATAAAAATAAGGAACAGTTTCCACGCTCCCAAAAAGAGTTAACGGAACTGTTAAAAATTAGTCCACAACAAGTAAATAAAATCGTAAAAGGCTCAGAAAACTTAACGATTGAAACCATCTGCAAAATT
>JAYTMW010000696.1:0-19994 GCA_043728105.1 Saprospiraceae bacterium
ATGTTCAACCTCAAAAAGCGGGGCAATTGCTTGATTGAAGTCTGCCATACATCAAGTTGTTGGCTCATGGGTGCGGAAGATGTGGTGCGTCACATCACCAAACGCTTAGGTATCAAGCCAGGTGAAACCACACCCGATGGCATGTTTACTTTGAAAACCGTTGAGTGTTTGGGTGCTTGTGGCTATGCGCCCATGTTTCAAGTGGGCGAGACTTTTCACGAGCATTTGACGATTGAAAAAGTGGATACTTTGATTGATGGATTTAAGGTGGAGTTTGCGGGGAAACATAGTGTTTATTTGGAATAAAATACTGAGGGGGTATGAAAAATAGGAACTAATTAAAATTTTTATTAGATGAAAATTAAAGAAGGTTTTATATACATCATGACGTTATCCGACAGAAGTAACGTAATAAAGATTGGACAAACGGAAAAACATCCTGAAGTGCGGGCAGAAGAATTGACTAAACAAGAATCTTCACCATGCAGATTCTCTCCAATTTTTTATATTAAAGTATCTGATGTTATTGCAGCGGAGAGAATAGCGCATACCATGTTTAATGATATTCGAATTGATTCATCAAAAGAGTTTTTTACAATTGAAAATTCAAATATTCTAAGAAAAATTCAAATCGACTTAATTTTGAAACTTACCGAAGTTTTTAATCTTAAAGAAAATGATGAAAAAAATTCGATATTTTGGGAGAAAACAACATTTGGATATAAAAAAGCAATTGATAATGCCCTATTAATAAATTCTAAAATAACAAAATTAGCAAAAATAAAAGAATCTTCAAATAAGTTATTAGATAAATACAAATAGAATATATATAATATTTATTATCATAATATTAACTTAAATTCCTTTGATGATAGTGGACGAACTAAAATATTTCAATTTAGACAATCTTCTTTTTGAAGGCGAGAAATCAATAAGTAAAAAATTTAATAAAGACGGATTTTTAAATGCCGAAGATTTCTTTTGTATTTTAATTTGGAAAGCTAACCGTGCAAAAAGTAAACATGCAAATCGTCTTTTAAAATTAAATCCGAGTAAAGATTTAGAAACTATTTGTATTGAATTGACAAAAAGTATATTTCAAGCACATAGTGATGAAGAAAGGTTTAGAATATTGAGGAGTAAAACTTATAAATTTATGTTACCTACAACCTCTGCAATATTAGCTGTTTATAATCCTGATAAGTTTTCAATTTATGATTATAGAGCTTGTGATATATTAAAAGAATTCAGAGATTTTAGTCAAATAAACAGTTGGGAAGAATATAACGAATTCAATGATGCAGTAAATACACAAGTAAAACAATATGAAAGACTAAGAGATAAAGATAGATATTTATGGGGAAAGTCATTTCATAATGAACTAATTGAAGGGTTGAAAAATAATTTTAAAAATCAGAGTTCAGAAGATAAAATCATGTAAACAATTGATAATCAATACTTTATAAAATCAAAAAAATACTGAGGGGGTCAAAAAGAATATGAAAATAGAACAACTTACATTAGAAAACTTCAAGTGTTTCAAGACAGAAAAAACATTTGATTTTTCAAGACTTACTATTTTGACAGGCGCAAATAGTAGTGGTAAGAGTTCTGTAATTCATGCAATATTAATGGCTTTACAATCAGATGATTTTCCTTATTCTTTATCACCAAATGGTAGTTTTTTAAAGTTAGGCGATTATAAAGAAATTGCGAATCAACATAATTCTAATAAAATCATTCAATTGGGTTTTAAATTCAGCAATCAACTTTATAAAACCTATTGGAATCAAGATGAAATCTCTCAATTGCCAAAATTTTTAAAAATAGAAGTTGTTGATAATGATAATTTAAACCTTTTAGAAAATATAGAACAGGTTTCATTAGAAAATGAGATGAATAGATTTTTCAAAGTTACAAATTATGTGAGTGCATTTCGTAAAGCACCACAAAGAACATATTACGAGCAAAATCAACAGCATTATAAAGTTGGAATTGAGGGGGAAGAATACATTGACCAAATTGTAGAATGGGATAAACGGTCAAATGGTAAAAAGAAAGAATTAATCAAAACGATGCTTGATTTAGATTTAATTGAAGATTTGAAAATCAATAGATTAGGCGGTGGAAGATTTGAATTGTTAGTAAAACCAATAAATAGCAATCAATTATCTGCATTAAGTGATGTCGGTTCAAGTGTGAGTGCATTTATGCCAATTATAGTTGCTGATTTACAATTACCTAACGATTCAACCTTGTTTTTAGCCGAACCTGAAATACATTTACATCCTTCAATTCAATCAAAATTTGGTGATTATATAGTAAATAATATCAATAATACAGATAAAAACTACGTCATCGAAACTCATAGCGAGTATTTTTTAAATAAAATACGCTTGGCTATTGTGAAAGGAGAATTGAAAAAGGAAGATGTAAAAGTATATTTTTTAGAGAATAAAGGGGATGATACGGATGTGTATGATATAGATTTTCGTAAAAATGGTGGTATAAGAAATGCGCCTCAATCATTTTTTGAGACGCATTCTATGGACATAATGGAGATAGCCTTAAACGCATTTGATGAATGAAAAAAGACATATTTATTGATAATAATATTGCAAGTCAATATTTCAGTAATCCAACAAAGGAAGAGTATAAAGAGCTTGTTGAATGGTTGTTAACACACAATAGAGATGACGAGAACGATGCTTACTTAGTAGTATCGCCTTATTTACTTAGGGAGTATCATGAATCAAACAGAAATGCTAATTCAAGAACTAATATCATCAAAATTATTGAAGAATTGACTAAACAAGAACGATTGGTTCTTTTTTCAAAAAAGCATATTGAGGGATTTCAACAAAAATACTTTTCAAATAAGGTATTAAAGAAACTCTTATCAAATGCACAAGATAGAAATCATTTACCAATCGTTTTGATGTCTGATAGAAAAATGGCTTTATCCGAAGATAATAATTTTATACATGATTTAGGTCAAATAAAAGAATTTACATCCATTACAGCTAAAAGACCCGAAGAATTAGCTTACAGAGACTAAAATACTGAGGGGTCACATAAAACATTAACAATCAATACTTTACGAATATGAATAGTCTTAGTTTTGGCAATATCCTTATGGGTATTTTATTCATAAGTGTTCAAATTTACAAATATTTTGACAATCATTATGTTGTCAATAAGCCCTACATTCTCTTAGGATTTTTATTAATCGCTATCGGAATTTGGGGTCATTTTAAATATAAAAAAGACTTAAAAAAGATATAAATACATGGGCAAGAAATTATTATTAGACAAAGTACACATAGCGGGCATTCAAGGCTACGAAGTTTATCGCAGAGAAGGCGGTTACAAATCCGTTGAAAAAGCACTCCACGAAATGTCACCAGAGCAAATGGTGGAAGAAGTGAAAAAATCAGGGCTTCGTGGACGTGGAGGCGCAGGTTTCCCGACGGGTATGAAGTGGTCATTTTTGGCAAAGCCCGAAGGTGTGCCACGCTACTTGGTTTGCAACGCCGATGAGTCGGAGCCAGGCACGTTTAAAGACCGTTATTTGATGGAAAAATTGCCGCATCTATTGATTGAAGGCATGATTACGTCTTCAATCGCCTTGGGTGCGCACACGTCATACATATATATACGTGGCGAATATGCCTACGTGTATAAAATCATGGAAAAAGCCATCAAAGAGGCATACTCTGCGGGTTGGCTCGGAAAAAATATTTTGAACACGGGCTACGACCTTGATTTATACATGCAAATCGGAGCGGGTGCTTATATATGTGGTGAAGAAACGGCTCTTTTAGAATCGCTTGAAGGCAAGCGGGGCAACCCACGCATCAAGCCGCCGTTCCCTGCCGTGGCGGGTCTTTGGGGTCGTCCAACGGTAGTGAATAATGTTGAAACCATTGCGGCGATTGTGCCAATCATCAACAATGGTGGTGAAGAATACGCAAAAGTCGGCATCGGTCGCTCAACGGGGACGAAGTTGATTTCAGCATCGGGTCATATCAATAAGCCAGGGGTTTATGAAATTGAAATGGGCGTTCCCGTCGAGGAATTTATATACAGCGATGAGTATTGCGGCGGCATCAAAGGCGGACGCAAAATCAAGGCATTGGTGGCGGGCGGTTCGTCTGTTCCCATTTTGCCAGCGCATCTGATTAACACGACCGCCAAAGGCGAACCCCGTTTGATGACTTACGAAAGCCTTGCCGATGGTGGTTTTGCAACGGGTTCAATGATGGGTTCGGGTGGTTTTATTGTGATGGACGAAAGTACCAGTATTGTTAAAAATCTGTTTACTTTTGCCCGCTTTTATCACCACGAAAGCTGCGGACAATGCTCACCATGTCGTGAAGGCACGGGTTGGATGGAGCGTATTTTGAAGAAAATACTGAGGGGCCAAGGCACGATGTCGGATATTGATTTGTTGTGGGATATTCAAGCGAAAATTGAGGGGAAAACGATTTGTCCGTTGGGTGATGCGGCGGCTTGGCCTGTTGCGAGTGCGATTCGCCATTTCCGTTCAGAGTTTGAAGATTATATTCAAAACCCTGCGAATATTGAGGATGTGAAGCATTATTATCGGTTGAATGAGTTGCAAGCGGTTTAAAATATCATAAATACTGTTATGAATAAAATTCATTTAGAGTTCACCTACAATTTAGTATTTTATCAAACTATCGATAGTAAAAGAAATAGTTTTTTAAACGAAGAAAATATAAACCACCCAATTCGTAACGAGTTTTCAATGGGCTTATTTGCAAATGAAAAAATAGAATTTGATATCGAGAATGAGACTCTTACCGTTCACCGTGATAAAGAGTACATAAAACTTTATGGTGGACCTGAAAGCTATAACCTAACATTTAGAAAGTATATTTTTGATAAAATATGGGGAGAATATGATGAGTTGATTTCCGATATTGATAGTTCTTACTGGAAATATAAAAAAACAGAATTTGAAGATTTTTTAGAAAAAATACAATTACATATAGATTTTATTAAAAAGAAAACAGGCGATTATTTTTCTAAATACTTAGATGAAAATAAAACTAATGAATCTTTTGAGTATATAACAAATCAAATATTCTATTTGGTAGAAGATATAAAAAAGCATTTAGATGATAAATATAGTCTAAAGCCTGTTGTAGATTCAAAAATTGAACATTCAAAAATAGATACATCAAAAAAACAATTGTTAAAACTAATTGCAGAATCTAAAATTGATGAATTATTTAAATCACTAACGGAGTCAGAAATTTTGATGGATCATGATAATATAATAATGCTCTCCAGTAGGTGGAATAAAATCAGTCGAGATGTTAATAAAGGGATTTTAGATAGAGATAAATATGATTTAGAATTTAATAAAATTATAAAATCCTTAGTAGAGTTTGTAAAATCGTTAGATTAGTTTCAATAAAATAACCCTCAAATACTGAGGGGGTAAAAACAAACTCGTATATTAAAGTTTAGAGAAAGTAAAAAAATATAACCTTGTTTAGGTCTGAAAATTTACTTAAAATTGGAGCATTACATAAGTTGAATTAAGTAAGAGCAGAAATTGAATAAAATTATAAAAACAAAGTTAAATGAAAAAAATAGTATTTTTTAATCATAAAGGTGGTGTTAGCAAAACTACTACAACCTTTCATATTGGTTGGATGCTTGCAAATATGGGGCATAAAACTCTATTGGTTGATGCTGACCCTCAATGTAATTTAACAGCATTGATATTAAGCGGGGATCAATTTGAAAAATATTATGAGGAGGAATTAACCAAAAATCACAATATAAAAGATGGTGTTAAAGTGGCATTTGAAGGCAAGCCAGAACCTATCAAAGCAATCGAATGCGTTAAATCTGACGGGAATAATGATTTATATCTTTTACCAGGTCATGCCAATTTATCGGAGTACGATGCCTCTTTAAGCTTTGCGCAAACTGCAAGTGCAACACTATATACTTTACAAAACTTACCTGGTGCCTTCAATCAGTTGATTAATCTATGTGCTACCAAATATGATATTGAATATGTGTTGATAGACTTAAATCCAGGTTTAAGCGCAATAAATCAGAATTTTTTTACACTAAGCGATTACTTTATCATACCTACGAATCCCGACCCTTTTTCTATAATGGCAATTAATACTTTAGCTTCTGTTTTACCAAGATGGGTTGATTGGATTGAGCGGATGAGACCAGAGTTTGAATCAGCTTCTTACCCTTTACCACAAACAACGCCAAAACTGATTGGCACATTGATTCAGCGTTTCAATATAAGGAAAGGTATTGCCGCAAAGCCTTATAGAGATAATATTCAAGAAATTAAAGATAATACAAAAAATAGACTTATTCCTGTTTTAAGAAGAAAAAATATGCTTGTTGATGAAGAAGTATATGAAACAGAAGGTTTGATAGCAGGCGATTTTTGTTTGGCAGAAATTCCTGATTTTCAAGGATTATTACCAAAAGCAAATTTAAATAATTTACCTGTTTTTGCACTTTCCGATGAACAATTAGATGTTAATGGAGTGTTGCTTGAAAATATGATAAAAAGTAGAAATAATTTTAAAGAACTTTATGAGTCAATTACTAATAAAATCATTGCTATAACTAACTATGCAGCAAGCCCTCAACCAGTTTAAAAAGAATATTAAAGATGTTCGGGATTTGGACACAAGGTATGTTCAACTAACCCAAGCAATTATAGCTGATGATTTTTCGGATTTATTAAGAGCAGAAATTGTCTATGCTATAAGTGCATTAGATAAATTCATACATGAATTAATCAGAATTGGAATGATAGAAATATACAAAGGAAGTAGAACATCAACTTCACAATATGACAGTTTTCAAGTAAGTCTTAGAACAGTTTCTACAATACAGGATGCAATTAATCAAAATGCAACAGGTGTTGTAGGTCCACCACCAGAGTCTTATTTTGAACAAGAAATTATTACAAAACACAGTCATTTAGCATTCCAAGACCCTGATAAAATTAATGTGGCTCTAAATTTAGTTTCAGATAAACCTCATAAATGGCAAAATGTTGCCAATGATATGGGAATAAGCGATGCAGACCTAAAAACAGAACTAAAAAATATTGTTGGTAGAAGAAACGCTATTGTGCATGAAGCAGATTTAGATATTCAGACAGGTAACAAAAATACGATATTACATAGTGATGCTCTGACAATGATTGATTTTATTGAAAAACTTGGTGAAGGAATTTATAATTATATTCACTAAATTTATTCGTAGTAAAGGGTAAGGCGTTATAGTGCATCAAAAACTATAAATATGCGACATAATCAATTGATTTTCAACAAAACAACCCAAAATACTGAGGGGGTACATGATAATACAATTCGACATAAAAGAGATAAAAGAAACCCCACACGGCACGTTCATAACGGGCAGTTTTATGGAAAAGCCACCTTATTTTGTGTCTAATCAAATACTGAAAATGGGGCGATATGAATTTGAAATTTGGGGTGTACCGAAAGCCGATATTTGGTCATTAAAATTATTAACCGAAGTTGATTTTAATGAGGCTTTGGAAGAACAGGTTGTGCAGTTAGAGGTTTTATAACGTATTGATTTTCCGTAAATTAACTTTCAAAAACTTATGAAAAATGAAGAAATTTGAATACAAAATAGTGGATATTCCATTCAACGCTTGGAGTGGAAAACCTGAGATAGACATTGCAACCACTTTAAACCAATTAGGTTTAGGAGGATGGGAATTGGTTTTACAACATCAGATTTATGAGGGTAGTAAACCTTCTTTGATTTTCAAAAGAGAAATTATTTCAGCATAACTTATTGATTATCAATAAATTATATAAAATGATAGACTATAAAAATCACATCGAATCAAATCCTAAAATCATGTTTGGAAAACCTTGTGTTAAAGGTACTCGGATTCCCGTTCAATTGATTTTGAGACATATATCGGCAGGTTGGACAATTGAAGATTTGTTAGAGGCTTATCCCCGACTAACAAAAGAAAATATTACGGCTTGTGCAGATTGGGGTAAAATGAAATTGGATACAAGAGGGATTTTATTAACTATAATCAATTGATTATCAATAAATTACGAAAAATACTGAGGGGCCTCCCCTATTAAAAATAAAAAAATATTGGTCTTATGCCAAAAGTAACGATTGACGGACAAAGTATAGAAGTGCCAGCAGGCACTACCATTTTGCAAGCAGCACGCATGATTGGGGGCGATATTGTGCCTCCCGCAATGTGCTATTATTCAAAACTCAAAACATCGGGTGGCTATTGCCGCACGTGTATTGTGAAAGTGACGCAAGGCTCGTCGGCGAATCCTACGCCCATTCCGAAGCCCGTGGCATCTTGCCGCACGACGGTGATGGACGGCATGGTGGTCGAAAACACGACGAGTAAAGAGGTGTTGGAAGCCCGTGCGGGTGTTGTTGAGTTTTTGTTGCTCAATCATCCGTTGGACTGCCCCGTGTGTGATCAGGCGGGCGAATGTCATTTGCAAGATTTGGGCTACGAACATGGCAAGATGGATACTCGCTACGAGTTCCGCCGCCGTGAGTTCGAGAAAATTGACATTGGCGACAACATTCAGTTGCACATGAATCGCTGCATTATGTGTTGGCGATGCGTGAAAGTGGCCGAGCAACTCACCGATGGTCGGGTGCATGGTGTCATGAATCGTGGCGAACACGCCGAGATTTCGACCTACATCGAAGCCGCTATCGAAAACGATTTTTCGGGTAACGTCATAGATGTATGCCCCGTGGGTGCTTTAACGGATAAGACTTTCCGTTTCAAATCACGGGTTTGGTTCACAAAACCAGTGGATGCTCACCGTGATTGTGGTAAAGAAAACTGTACGGGTCATGTGCGTTTGTGGTTCAAAGGCGATGAAGTGTTGCGAGTAACGGCTCGCAAAGATGAATACGGCGAGGTGGCAGACAGCACGGACGGCAAGGCAGGTTGGATTTGCAACGATTGTCGTTTCCACAAAAAAGATATTACAGATTGGGTTATTGAAGGCCCCGCAAAAATAAATCGTCATTCGGTCATTTCAGCCAATCATTATGAAGATGGTGTGAATGGTTTGAAGCTCATTCAGTTTGATACCCGCATGGCTTTGGCACGTGCGAATCACGAAGTTGAGCCTTATTTGTCGGGCGTGAAACATGGTTTGGGAAGTGGGCCTTTGAATCCGAATAATCAGTAATATGAAAATTGATGAATCTAAAATAGAAACAAACCCCACAATGGTTTTTTACTTAGAAATGGATGAAAATCCAAATTTTGAAGTAGAAAAAGCCGCAAATACTGAGAGGGTCGTTTTTGAGAAATTGGATAGACCATTATCCGTTGAAACTTATCGAAAGCATTATTATAATGTGGGTTTCCCATTTCAATGGTTGGATAGGTTAGTGATGGCAGATGATGAACTTTCAGAAAAAATCAACGCACCGAATATTGATATTTTTGTTTTTAAAATAGACGGTGAAGATGCAGGATATGCCGAGTTTCAAAAAGAAGAAGCATTTACCGAAATCGTTTATTTTGGTTTATACGAAAATTTTATAGGCAAAGGTCTTGGAAAATTGTGTTTACAATGGGTTATCAATCAAGCATGGTCATACAATCCCGAATGGATACAATTGAATACGTGCGGACTTGACCATGAAAATGCTTTGTTGGTTTATCAATCGCAAGGTTTTGATTTGGTGGAGACAAAAATTGAGGATAGGAAGGTTTTAATTAATTGATTTTCAGTGTTTTAAATTCATAATATCATGGCTTATCGAAATTTTAACGAAAAAATTTTAACGGATAGGTTCAATATTGAAAAGATAGAAACATCTTTATTGGATTTTGACAAAATTAGTAAAATTGAACCATCGAATAATCTTATAACAAGTCTATCGGAAGCGGGACTCATAACTCTTTCTTCTGATTTGGCTATTTCAGCACAAATAATTGCGCCGATTTTAGTTGAATCAAAAAAGGTTAATGATAATTTTCAAATTTTTTCAGGAGAAACGGTTGTCGGAGATAAGGGTTTGGGCTTAAATGGTATAATTGATTTCATTTTTGCAAAAACACCCATAACTTCCATTCCAAATACACCTATATTTTTTTTACTAAAACAATCAAAACCAAACAAGCTAAATGCCGCTTTTCCGAAAGCAATAGCGCAAATGCTTGGTGTGAGACACTTTAATAAAGACAAAGGTAGTGAGATTGAAACAATACATTCGGTAGTTACAGATGGCACAATTTGGCGTTTTCTAAAATTAGAAGATAACAAAGTGTTTATTGATAGTACCATTTATTCAACCGAAAATTTACCGTCATTACTCGGTATTTTACAAGATATTATTAATTTTTACAAAAAATAAGACAAAATACTGAGGGGGGTCATCCACCTTAAATTAATAAAAATTTAAGTTTATAAATAATTGATTTTCAATAGATTATATGTTTACAAGTGTTTTATTACTCAAAATTTTAATCATCGTTGCCGTCTTTGCGGTATCATTGGGCATTGCCGCTTATGCCACGTATGGCGAGCGTAAAATTGCAGGATTTATGCAAGATCGTTATGGTCCAGACCGTGCGGGGCCTTTTGGTTTGTTGCAACCCCTTGCCGATGGTGGTAAGATGATTTTCAAAGAAGAATTTATCCCTGCGGCGGCGAATAAATGGCTGTTTATCATGGGGCCGTCGTTGGCGATGCTCGTGTGTAACATGACGGGCGTTGTGATTCCGTGGGCGAGACCAATGGTGATGGAGGATGGCACGTTGTTTCAATTTCAAGTGACGGACATTAATATAGGTATCCTTTATTTCTTCGGCGTGGTGTCGTTGGGTGTTTATGGTATCATGATTGGTGGTTGGGCTTCCAATAACAAATACTCGATGATGGGTGTTTTGCGGGCATCTTCTCAAATGATTTCCTACGAATTAGCAATGGGAATAGCCCTCGTAGCGTTGATTATGACAACAGGAACGTTGAGTTTGAACGAAATTGTGGCGCAACAGGATAAAGGTTGGTGCAATTTTGTGTATCAACCACTCGGATTTCTAATCTTCATCATTTGCGCTTTTGCGGAGTGTAATCGTGCGCCTTTTGACTTACCCGAATCAGAATCGGAACTCGTGGGCGGCTATCATACGGAGTATAGCTCTATGAAATTGGGTTTTTATCTTTTTGCGGAATATATCAATATGTTTGTGTCATCAGCCGTTATGGCAACGCTTTATTTTGGTGGCTATCATTTTCCGTTTGAAAATGAATTATTATCGGTTACAAGTGTTGGGACGGTTCGCATTTTGGGCTTTGCAATTCTGATGGGTAAAGTTGTCTTTTTCATCTTCCTTTTCATGTGGATTCGTTGGACATTGCCCCGCTTCCGTTACGATCAATTGATGGATTTGGGTTGGAAGACGTTATTACCTTTGTCAATTTTGAATTTAGTGGTTACAGGAATCATCATCGCCATAAATGAAGGTTGGTTTAAAGCAGTACCTTCACCTTATTAGTGGAAAGATTTAACGCAAAACAGTCTTTTTTAAAGTAAAAAATATTCAATTTTGCGAAAAATACTGAGGGGTATATAATCTCAATAATCGGACAAGAGGTAATAAAAATAAACTATCATGGCTTATAGAGATTTTAAAATGAGTGATTTGAGTGAAAAATTTGGTATATCGCAGTTAATGCCTACACCAATTTTTAACCGACAATCTATCAAAATGGTAGAGCCAAGTGCTTATCTTAAAATGGCTATGCAAAAAGCCGAGTTATTTGAATTATCAACCGAAAAAGCGATTTCAGAACGTTTGGTTTCTCCTATTTTAGCTGAATTAAAAGAAAGAAATCCCAATACGATTAAATTGTTTTCGGGTGAAATTATCAATGCCGATATTAAGGTAGGATTGAATGGTGAAATTGATTTTATACTGACAAAACATCCCGAAAGTATTGACCCACGTGCGCCCATTTTGTGCATTACCGAAGCTAAAATAGGTAAAATTCAAAAATATATACCACAAGCGGTGGCTCAAATGATAGGTGCAAGGGTTTTTAACGAGAAAAATAAAGAACCGATAGACATAATATATGGTGCGGTTACGGACGGAAAAGTTTGGCGTTTTTTAAAATTAGAAAAGGCACAACTTTTTACAGACGATAAGGATATTTTTATCAATGAATTACCACTTTTATTAGGTGCTTTACAATTTATAGTTGACGCAAACAACAAAAATCAGTAAAAATACTGAGGGGTATGCTAAAATTATAAAATCTAATTTTAGATTTTGAAAAATTGTCCATTATCAATTATTAATTATCAACTATTTATAAACATTTGATTTTCAATAGTTTACAATGAAATTAACAAATCGCTCGAAGCAAGTTTCCAATAAAGAAATGACTTTGGCAGAAAGAGTTTACCTCCCTGCCATTGCCAAAGGTATGGCTATCACCATCAAGCACATGTTTCAAAAACCCGCTACCATCAAGTATCCTGAGCAGAAGCGTGAGTTTGCGCCCGTGTATCGTGGGTGGCACGTTTTGAAGCGGGATGATGCGGGTGCAGAACGTTGTACGGCTTGTGGATTATGCGCCGTGGCGTGTCCTGCGGAAGCCATCACGATGGTTGCGGCTGAACGTAAAAAAGGTGAAGAGAGCCTGTATCGAGAAGAAAAATACGCTTCAAATTACGAAATCAATATGTTGCGTTGCATTTTTTGTGGCTTGTGCGAAGAGGCTTGCCCGAAAGAAGCCATATTTTTGACCGACCGTTTGGTTGATGCTGATGACAACCGTGGTAGCATGATTTATGGAAAAAATATGTTGGTAGAAGGCATACAAGCGGCAAATCGTATTGATGTATCGAAGCGTCAAACGCCTGAAACATTGGCATTTAAGCAAAATAAATTTCATGTGCATAATCAGACATGGCAAGATAAATACCATGATGAAGATGAACATTAAGTAGATTTTAGATTTTAGACATGAGATTTTAGACGCTAAAATCACTCATTTGAAATCTAACCATCTAATATCTATAAAAAATAATTAACATTTATAAAAGACTGACTTTTAATAGGTTATGGGAATTAGCCAAATTGTATTTTACATCCTTTCGGGTCTCGCCATTGCAACTGCATTGATGGTTGTTTTGTTGCGTAACCCCGTTTACAGTGCCTTATCGCTGATAATTTGTTTCTTTTCTATCGCAGGGCATTACTTCCTTCTGAACTCACAATTCTTAGCGATGGTACACATCATCGTCTATTCGGGAGCCATCATGGTATTGTTTCTCTACGTGATTATGATGCTCAACCTCAATTTTGACGTTGAACCCAATAAATCGCTGTTGACAAAAATTGCCGCCGCCGTATCGGGAGGGGCTTTGGCAATGGTCTTAATTGTGGCTTTAAAAAACGTTGAGCAAATTCAAAATCAAAGCACTTATCGTGAAAATATTGGCTTAATTGGCAACCTCGGACGGGTACTTTATAGCCCTGAATATGTGTTTCCTTTTGAAGTGTCTTCCATTCTGTTCTTGGCAGCGATGGTAGGTGCGGTGATGATTGGTAAAAAGGAGATTCAATAAAATTAATTAATAATTATAAGTTATTGAGTTGTCGCTAAACGCACTATATAACCCAATAACACAATAATCAATAACTTAATAATAAAATATGCAACAGATAATTCAAGGTGTACCGCTTCAACATTATGTTTGGTTGTCAAGCATTTTATTTTCGATAGGTGTTATGGGCGTATTGTTTCGCCGCAATGCCATTGTGATTTTTATGTGCGTGGAGTTGATGCTCAATGCGGTGAATCTTTTGTTGGTCGCTTTCAGTCGTTTTTGGTCAGATGAAGGTGGACAAGTGTTTGTGTTTTTCATTATGGCAGTAGCGGCGGCAGAAGTGGCAGTCGGATTGGCAATTTTGATGATGGTGTATCGAAATACAAAATCTACGGATATTGACTTTTTGAATCGCTTGAAATTTTAATTTGGTGATGAATTTTAAGCCAAAATACTGAGGGGGTAAAGCCATATTTAATATCACATAATGATTTTTTATTTTTATAAATCCTTTATTATGAATGATTTGTAAATCTAAAATCTCATATCTAAAATCTCATATCTAATTATGGCTCAATACATGGCAGTTGCCTTAAAAGCAACAATAGTTATTACAAAAAAACGCCTTGTTCAAGACCGTATTCCAACGGAAGTGGCGATTGAAACGGTTACAGAACATTGCGATTTGAGTCTTTACGATTATTCAGAAACGGAGCATTTTTATCTTTGGAAACTGAAAGAAGACATTTTGTCAAAAGAGTTAGTGCCTTTTTTAGATGCTGTTTTTAAATTTTATTACGATAAAGAAGAAAGTAGTCATCAAGCTATCATCGGTGAAATTAGGCGAAGAACGGATTATGATAGTATTTTTAAGTTAGCAAAAATGGGTGATTATGAACATTTTGCGCTCCACAATGCCCAAAATAACCAAATTCACTTGAAAAAATACGGAAAACACGTTCAAATTGATTTCAACCATTTCCAACTTTTCAAAGGTGATAGATTGCGGATGGATGGTTTTGATAAGGTCATGCGATTTTTACAAAACAGTATGAGAAAGGCTTTTTCTGAATTTCAATTGAGTGAGGCTTTGGATATTTATGTGTTTGATTCTAAGTAAATTTTAGGGAAAATACTGAGGGGGTATATCTTTTTATTAAAAATTCAAAAAAAATGACTTCAACTCAAATTATTTTAGAAATAAATAAATTGCCTATTTCTGAGCGTATTTCCATTATTGAAAATACACTTAAAAATCTTCGTATTCAATCAAAAAAAAGGTTAGAAATGAAAAAAGCATCTAAACTTTTATTGAATGATTATTTTAATGATAAGGAATTAACCGCTTTTTCTTCACTCGATTTTGAAGATTTTTATGAAACGAAGTGAAATTTGGCTTATAAATCTTGACCCAACAGTAGGTGCCGAAATACAAAAAACTCGTCCTGCTGTTATTGTTAATGATGATAACCTTGGTTTGTTACCATTAAGGATTATAGTGCCTATAACTGATTGGAAACCACAATATTCAAGTGCAGCTTGGATGGTTAAAATCGAACCTAACTTTAAAAATAATTTATCAAAAATTTCTTCTATTGATTGTTTTCAAGTACGTTCCGTTTCAAAAAATAGATTTATTAGAAAAATTGGAAATATAGGACAAACTGAAATGGAGGAAATTGAAATTGCTTTGGCTAACGTTCTTAAAATCAGTTAGAAAAATAAAAATTGAAAAACCTCAAAAATACTGAGGGGTCTGTTTAATATCAAAAGTTATGACGCAATTAGTGTACTTATTACCCTTATTTTCGCTTATTTCTTGGGTAATCAATGGTTTAATTAAACAGCAATTTGTCAAAATCCCTTATGGGCATTTCTATTTGTATAATTAATTTCAAATTTCAGAAATATCATGAAAAGGTTTTTTGTACTTTTATTTTATTCACTTTTAAATTTCACTATTATTGGCTGTTCTAATAATGGCGAAGTCAAAAGTGAATCTAAAATAGAAAATATAGACAATAGCTTCGAAGATATAAATAATATTAAAAATTCAAAAATAATAGATAGTATTCTAAAAATAAGTGAAAGCCGCAAGTTTTTTTCAGAATTTGCGATTAATATATCACCAAAAGAATACAATTTAACATATAAATATTTAGAGTCTAAACAAACAATTGCATTGAATTACTTTACTCTTTTTGTTGATGAAGGCACAAAGCTATATTGTTCTATTTCTCCTAAATTCATAGATGACAAACTAATTTCTGTTAATTTATCAGTTTATCCTTCAAAATCAGAAGAACATTCACTAAATTCAAACATTGGGGCACATAATAATTCTATGAAAATCTCATATTTTGAGCGTGAAAAAGTTGATAAACTTATTAATATTTACAAGAAGAAATATGGTCAATACGATGAAATGTGTATTGAAGGAGAATTTGGCTATGATAATTTAAGAAATTTAATTTTTATCAAGGGAAACAAACGGATTGAGATTAACACAAAAAAATATTGTGATAGCAATTTTGAATATAAAAAAGATTTCAACTTCAAGGATAAAGGGAAGTTGGGCTTAAATATCAACGCCCCCCCGCACGATTATAACAATTCTGAAATAGTACATAATTTCATAGGTTATTCTAGTGTTTCAATTGATTACATTGATTTACAATATTTTAATAAAGAAAAACAAAGAAGAGAAATTGATTTAGAAAGTAAAGAAAAGTTAAAGCAAATTGAAATAAATAGAAATAAACAAAATACATATAAAGATATATGACGAAACTTGTCTATTTAATACCCTTATTCCCGCTCATTTCTTGGGCAATCATCGGTTTATTGAACCGCAATTTGTCGAAATCCCTCACAGGCATTGTTGCAAGTGGTTCTGTTTTGGCATCCTTTGTGGTAGCGGCTTTGATTTTTATGGAAAAACTCCATAACCCTGCGGCTGAAACGGTCACGCTTTTCGATTGGATTTCGGTGGGCAATTTCTCCGCCAAAATGTCCTTTTTAGTGGATGGCTTATCGGCTATTTTCTTGATGGTCATCACGGGCGTAGGCTTTTTGATTCACCTTTATTCTACGGGGTATATGCACGAAGACGATGGATTCCGTCGCTTTTTCGCCTATCTCAACTTGTTCGTTTTCTTCATGTTGCTCTTGGTTTTGGGCGATAACTTCTTGGTGATGTTCATCGGTTGGGAAGGCGTTGGTTTGTGTTCGTACTTACTTATTGGTTTTTGGTTTAAAAATATAGACTATTCAAGTGCCGCAAAAAAGGCATTTATTATGAATAGAATTGGTGATTTGGGCTTATTGTTAGGCATATTTTTGATTTATCAAACCACACAAAGCATTGGTTTTCAACAAGTTATGAGTGCGGAAAGCATGTTGAAATTTACCCCCCCAGTATTGACAGCCGCTACGCTATTTTTGTTCATCGGCGCAATGGGTAAATCAGCACAAATCCCGCTTTACACTTGGTTGCCCGATGCGATGGCAGGTCCTACGCCTGTATCCGCTTTAATTCACGCAGCCACGATGGTAACGGCAGGTATATATATGGTAGCACGTTGCTCAACCATGTACGCAGCCGCACCTATCAGCATGGATGTGATTGCTTGGACAGGCACGATTACGGCACTTTTTGCCGCCACCATTGGCTTCATGCAAATGGATATTAAGAAGGTACTCGCCTACTCCACCGTTTCACAATTGGGTTTCATGTTCGCCGCTTTGGGTGTTGGAGCGTTTTCGGCGGGTGTTTTTCATGTAGTCACTCATGCGTTTTTCAAGGCGTTGTTATTCCTTGGCGCAGGTTCAGTTATCCACGCCATGCACCACGAACAAGACATTCGGAACATGGGCGGTTTGCGCAAATACTTACCGATTACACACGCTACTTTCTTGATTGGTTACTTAGCGATTGTCGGTTTCCCTTTCTTTTCGGGTTATTTTTCAAAAGATATGATTATCATAAAAGCGTTGGAACACAAACCGATTATCGGTTATTTGTTGATTGCTGCGGCTTTGATGACTACTTTTTATATGAGTCGTCTGTATTTCCTCACGTTTTGGGGTAAGTTCAGAGGCACGCACGAGCAAGAGCATCACCTACACGAGTCACCTTTCAGTATGACCGTGCCTTTGATGGTTTTGGCTGTTTTGGCACTTGGCGGCGGCTTCTTATTGGAACATTATATTGATAATAATGTGGCATCTGTTGTGAAAAATTTAGAAGGTCACGAAGACCATACGGCACATACAATTATGTTGGGCGTAACAGGAATTGTAGTCGCTATGATTGCAGGATTATTCTTTTATTATAAAGATAGGAAGCCACTTTCCGATGAAGAAGTTACAGGTTTCAAACGTGTTGTGTTTGAGAAATACTACATTGATGAAATTTATAACACCTTGATAACCAAGCCGTTAGATGGTATTTCTCAATTTTTCAGTTCTATTTTTGATAAAAAAATTATAGACGGATTGGTCAATAGTCTCGGCATTGGCACAAGAGGTTTAAGCCAAGTTTTGCGCCACACGCAGACGGGAAAAGTGGATACTTATTTCTTTGCAATGGTGGTGGCTATTGTTTTGATTTTGGCTTTTAAAGTGTTTAATTAAAGGAAGTTATTTGTTATTGGTTATTCGACGTTCCAGTAACAATAACAATTAACGAATAACTAATAACGAGATATATGACAACAGTTTTATTAATACTCCTTCCCTTAGCCGCTTGTTTACTGATGTTATTGGTAAGCGGTGAAAATGCCAAACGTGCGGCGTTGGGTTTGGCGTTGGTGGAGTTTGCGTTGAGTTTATACGCTATTTCACAAGTGGGGCAAAACCCAAACACTTTGGCTTTGGACATTCCGTGGATGCCATTTGGAGCGCATTTCGCCGTCAATATGGACGGTATTTCTGCCTTGATGGTGCTTTTAACCACCCTTTTGATGCCACTTATCATCCTTTCATCGTTCAAAGGGAATTACAGCAATCGCTTCTATTCGCTTGTTTTTATGATGCAAGCGGCACTTATTGGCGTGTTTACGGCAATGGACGGCTTCCTTTTCTACATTTTTTGGGAATTGGCGTTGATACCTATTTATTTCATCTGCCTTATTTGGGGCGGTGAAAACAGAAGTAAAATTACGTTTAAGTTTTTTATTTATACGTTAGCGGGTTCGCTCATCATGCTCGTAGGTTTGCTCTACGTATATATGATGACCCCGGGGGAACACTCTTTTGCGATAAAAGATTTGTATGAGGCTGGTCAGAACTTAGGTCGCAGCGAACAAGGTTGGGTCTTTTGGGCCATGTTTTTAGCGTTTGCGATAAAAATGCCGATATTCCCTTTCCACACTTGGCAACCTGATACTTACACCACTTCACCTACGCCTGGCACGATGTTGCTTTCGGGCATCATGTTGAAAATGGGTACTTATGGTTTGTTGCGTTGGTTGATGCCGCTTGTGCCAATGGGTTGGGATTCGTGGGGTTCTACGGCGATGGTGATGTGTGTTATTGGCATCGTTTATTGCTCTTTGATTGCCATTGTTCAAACCGATTATAAGCGTTTGATTGCTTATTCGTCTATTGCCCACGTGGGATTGATTGGTGCGGGTATTTTTGCCATGAATACTGAGGGGGTCATGGGTGGCTTGATTCAGATGGTGGCGCATGGTATCAATGTGGTTGGTTTGTTCTTCATTGCGGAGATAATTATGGAGCGCACTAAGACCCGTCAAATTGCATCGTTGGGTGGCATCAGAGGTGTTGCGCCACATTTTGCTTTATATTTTCTCATCATCATCTTGGGTTCAGTGGCTTTGCCTTTGACCAATGGTTTTGTGGGTGAGTTTCTGTTGTTGAATGGAGTGTTTCAATACAATTTTTGGTTGTCTGTTTTTGCAGGGTCAACCGTTATTTTAGGTGCTGTTTATATGTTACGTTCTTATCAAGTGATGATGTTGGGCGAGACGAAAGCCACGACTTCTATCTTCACTGATTTAGATAGGGATGAGTCCATTCTTTTGGGATTAATATGTGGTATGGTACTCTTTTTTGGGGTGTATCCGAAGCCTTTGATTGATATTGCAGCACCTGCGGTGGATGAGTTGATTAAGACTTTTCAAGCGGGATTGGTGAAATAATGGGTAATTATTAATGAGTAATAGATAATAGGTAATAGGTAATATGCCCCACGAGTGATTTTCTCGAAAAATACTGAGGGGGTATCAAAAAAAATAAGACAAGACTTTTCAAGGTTTTGTAACCAATTGTAGCGGCGGATTTATCCGCCGAAGTATAATCGCTCGGCGGATGAATCCGCCGCTACAAGGAACAAA
>JAYTMW010000697.1:0-6394 GCA_043728105.1 Saprospiraceae bacterium
AAGAAAAGGGGTAATTTGCTTCCCTTTTATGCCTTGTTCTTCGGCGTTGCGGAGGGCTTTTCGAATAGCTTTATCAATCACATTAGGGTCGGATTCAAACTCAAAAGGTACAGGATTGGCGATAATCACGCCGCCCGACAAAGGGATTTGCCATTTTATTTTCAACATTTCAGCGACCTCCCCCTCAGTATTTAGACGATAATCTACGCCAAAACCACTGTTTCGAGTAAAAAAAGCGGGGAAATCGTCAGTTTTGAAGCCAATGACGGGTACACCGTGGGTTTCGAGGTATTCGAGCGTGAGACCAATATCTAAAATGGATTTTGCACCCGCACACACAACCGCCACATCCGTCTGCGCCAACTCTTGAAGGTCTGCCGACACGTCAAATGTCTCGCCGCCGCCCCTATGTACGCCCCCTATGCCGCCCGTTGCGAAGATGTGAATCCCCGCCATGTTGGCAATAATCATGGTGGAAGCCACGGTGGTTGCGCCATTCATTTTTTTACTCAAAATCATGGGTATATCTCGGCGGCTTACCTTGGTGACGCTTTGCCCTTGTTTGCCCAAAATCTCGATTTCGTCCACCGTCAAACCCGCTTTCATCTTGCCGTTGATGATAGCAATTGTGGCAGGGGTTGCGCCATTTTCACGCACTTTTGCTTCCACCATCAAAGCCGTTTCCACGTTTTGCGGATAGGGCATTCCGTGCGAAATTATGGTAGATTCGAGTGCTACAACGGGCTTGCCTTCGTTTAAAGCGGATAATACAGAGGGGTTTGTTTCGAGATAGTCGGTATTTTTCATAATGCTATTTTTTGATGTAAGTTGTTGATTTTTAAGGGTTTATGTGTTATTGTTTTTTAATTGAAGGGAAAGGAGGCCCCTCAGTATTTTCTATTAATTTTACTTGTTTTCTCTTTTTTGCTTGGAATTAGTTCGCAATAGAGCCACATTCTATCATAAAAACCATTTTGCTAATCTTCAAAAGAAATTCTCACATTTTCAATTTCTACAAAACAGTTTAAAATACTTTTTCTTACGATTATTTCTTTTGCAAATCTCTCATTAGATGCCTCCTCAGAAATAAGAGTATCATTAAAAGCATGAAAATGCATACTACTTTCATGACCTAAATCAAATTTTTCTTCTTTATGTCCGTAAATATTACTACTCATTTTTAACAATGAAATTGAAAAAAAAGCCCAAGTAATATTCAATTTTTCGATTTCATTTTTTTTAATATAATTTTTTAATTCTAATGCAAATGAAGTTAAATTAGGTTTATAAATTTTTAATTTGTTTAAGATTTCATTTTGCATCGCAAGTATGCTGTCAATATGTACGCCATTAATTGTTATTTTTTTTCTCATTTTTCAAAGTTCAATTATAAAATTTCTTTGCTTGGAATTAGGTCGTCGAGCGGGGAAACACAAATGAATCTTACAAAACTATCAGAGGTAAACTAAATCTGACGGATTAGACAGAATCTCATTTGAAATAATAAAATCTTCCGTTTTAATTGGAAAAGTAAGTTTGGTATCTAAAACATCTTTGAGGACCTTATTAAACCACCACTTTTCCTTAAATTCTTCTTGACTGATAAAATTAAATATATCTTCCTTATTATGAATTATAAATTCCATTGTTAATTTACATTGTATGTAATCAGAAGAATAATACTCATATTGAGGTAGTTTTATAGCATTTTCATACTCTATAAACCCGCCCTGTTCTCTATCAAGATTAGACACAACTTCGAGAACATAATAGTTCTTTTTAGAATCAAACAAATCCTTTTTTTTTCCAACAGAGTCATGAAAATTTGGTATAATATCTTTGTCATTTAACCCTAAATTACCTATAAAATTCCATTTATATAATCCTCTACTATACGGAAGTTTATTCATAATCATAGGTTGTGTAAACAAAGAATCTCTATTTAAACAGTTATTCAAATTTTCTAATAAAAAATCTAAATTACTTATAGATTTAAAAGAATGAAAATCAAATACTTTAACAATAAGCGTGTTAAATCCACCCAAATTACTTAAAATACTATTTGCAAATAGTATTTTACAATACAAAAATCCTTGATTTTTGAGTAAAGGGATTTCAAAAATGGCTCCCTGATCTATATTGCTTTTTTTCATTCAACTAATTTTTGGAAAATTGATACCCGCTCGCCCACACACTTCCCAAACCCAAGCCAAACATGCTGGCGAGGTTTTTCAAAACTGATGTCTATTATGTTGGTCGTCCATACCAAAGGTAGGTAAACTCCGACGACTGTTACTAAACCCCTGTTTTATAAGCAAGCACCCCCTCAGTATTTTGACGATTTCAAAGCTCTTATTAATTATTATTTTAACCCAACTAAACCGCCCGCAACGCCCTAAAAACAACCCCCAAATCATGCCAAACGTCATAATCCTTCGCATAAAAATAGTTCATTTTTTGTAAAGTAGATGCACTCAAAACATCTTTTTGAACCAACGGAGAAAATACGCTTTTTTTAATTTTAGGCAAATGAATATCCGTATTGTCATAATAACCAACCCACGTTTTTTGACCTAAAATAACAGGGATAATATTCTTAAAAATAGTAAAATTAAAACGTAAAAGAATGATTATCAATGGACTAAATATTAAAAATAATACACATAAAAAAATATCTAACACCCGCTTATTGCGCCTATTCATGGGTGACGCAATTTTGTAATTGACGTTTGAGGCGTAGAGTTCGCCCGTTGTGTTTTTGTCGCTACTGCCAATTATGGTTGTGCCGCCTTCGGGCAAAATGCGGTATTCGATGCCGCCGCCCAAGCGTTGCATCCACGATATAATGCGTTGATTTTGAATGTCTTTTGAACAAAAAATAATTTCTTGCACGTTGAATAATCTGGTTATTTTATCCAAATCCTTATCTGAACTCAAATATGCTTGCGTATCAAAATTGTCTTTTGGTGAGACAATACCGATAAAATTTTTAGTAATTTGGGCTTGATTCAACAGGTTTTTAACCCGCTCGGCTTCGTCTTTTTCGCCCACAATAACTACATTTTTGACCCCCTCAGTACCCAAGCAAAAATTGCGGTTTTCGAGAAAATGCAGAAGTAATCTTGACACGACAAGGCTTAATCCCGTCCACAACGCACCCAACACGATGAGCATACGGGAGGAGCGAAACTCAGTATTCAAGAACCCATAAACTGCCGATAAAATGACCGTGCCGACAACGACCCCCCTCAGTATTCGACGCAAAGAAATGGGTTTATCGTAGCCGCCGCTAAAATAAACGCTTGATAGCCAAAGTATTATGTATAAAGGAGAATTGACATACAAGAAAGTAGTCTTAATATATGCTGCTTCTTTAAAATAATAAACCGACCAAAAATCTTTCAAGAAAAATAAACCGATAAAAATAATGAGGGTATCTAAAATGGGCAAATATATTTTTTTTAGTAAGCCCGACAACAGCGTCAAACTCGCTCTGAACCAAACAGCGGCTTGCATCAAAGCGATAAATAATGCGGCTTTTTGCCCTTGAAAATGTTTTTTGGCAAAAATTATCATCGCCCCGTAGAAGACACGGACGTAGTTGAGGCTGCCTTTTTTGGTACTTTCTCCTTTGTAGTGAATAATGGTCGTATCAGAAAAATAATAATTTTTAAAACCTTGATTTACAATGCGATAGCTCAAATCTATGTCTTCGCCGTACATAAAAAAGGCTTCATCCAACAGCCCAATTTCGTCCAAAACGGCACGCCGCATGAGCATAAAAGAACCGACCAAAACCTCACATGCGTGGGTTTCGTCCTTGCTCAAATGCCCCATGTAGTACCAATTGAAAAACGACGATTTTGGAAACATGGCGGACAACCCAAACGATTTACAAAACGCCACCCACGGCGACGGAAAGCCCCGCTTCGATTCGGGCAAAAAAACCCCCGACCCATCAATCGTTTTTACGCCCAAGCCACCTGCATCCGCATGAGTGTCCATGAAGGCAAGGCATTTTTGAAAAGTATCTTCCGAAACAACGGTATCGGGATTCAAAAGCAAGACATATTCGCCCTGTGATGCCTTGATTGCTTGATTATTCGCCTTTGAAAACCCCGTATTTTCTTTGTTTGAAATGAGATTTACGTCTGGAAATTGGTTTTTCACCATCGCCACCGAGTCATCCGATGAGTTGTTATCCACCACCCAAACGTCCACCGCCAAGCCCTCAGCCGCACGCCGAACCGACAGCAAGGCTTGCTCCAAAAAATGCTTGACGTTATAGTTAACGATTATGACGGATAGCTTCATTGTTATTTTGTTATGGATTATTGAGTTATTCGTTGTTTGTTATTCGTTATTGAGTGCAAATAACGAATAACCCAATAACTAATAATAATCCTCGCAAAGGTAAAAAAAAAGCGACCCCCTCAGTATTTGGCGTGGTTTTTCAAAAAAAATACCGAGAGGCAGACCCCTCAGTATTTCAACCATTTTAACCAAACTTTTATAAGAATGTAGAATATTACTTCGCTAAAACATAATCATTGCTCCGAACGATGCTTTTTGTGTGGCTTTTCAAATCATCGGCAGCCAACATAATCATCTCGGCATCGGATGGGAAACTGCGTGGTTGACCACCCAACAAATTGCACGTTTCAGTAGATAATGCTCGACGATCGCCTTCAAAACGAACGGCTTTATTTCTGAACTCGGCGTTTGATTGAATCGGTTGGCTCAACACACGCTCGCCCGTGCGGTTGTCCACGTATTCTAAAAACCCTCTGACTCTTGCCTCTTTTATTTGGCAGACTTCAAAAACCTCGGCATCTACTGTTTTGAAGCGTTTTGTCTTGATTTCGTTGCCCAAAGTGTCTTTTTTGACGTTTCCGTTGGCATCTTTCACCACATCCCAACCGTCTTCTATGGTTTTTTCTTCTCTAAAACGGTTGCGATTGACTCGTTCTGGACTCACATCAATGTCCGTAATGCGGGCTACAACCGAGTATTCATATCTCAAATTATCATTTTTATTGGTGTGAAATTTCACCCATTGGCTGTTCATGTCTCTTACAAAAACACCTTCTAAAACTTGCTCAAAATCACGGGGCAAAAACGCACGACTGTCATTTTCTACCTTAAAATAAACGTGATTGATGCCCATTGCGTAGGCTTCGGATTGTAAAGTTCGAGCATCTTTATAGTTGATGTTATAAGCATTTATATTGTTAAAATCGTTGTAAGCGGCACGTGCCACAAGGCGTTCACCATTTTTTGCACGGCTCAAATTTTCGACACCTTTATTGTAAAGGTATGCGGAAGCACCCTCACGAGACTCGCTGATGATGCTCGCAAGGTTGTTTTGAAAATATAAATCTTGTAATTTACCAAAATATTTCACTTCATCATAAGCCAAAAATGGTTTAACCAAATCTTGGCGGTGACTCATGCGGCTTGCTAAATTGTATATTTCAGACCACATATCAGGTGTGTGACGTGCTTGCAGACGGCTTAGGCGTTCACCCTCACGGGCTTGGATGTAGTTGAAGGCTTCCACGAGGGTTTGGATGTCTTTTTCTTTGATTTTGCGACCGTGCATACGCTTGGTGACTTCCGAAATGGCTTCATCGTAGTTGCCTTTTTCGTAGAGTTTTTGCGGCGTGGTACAGGCGTTGAAAAACACTAAAAAGAGGATAAAAAGAATGCTGGATACTACTGAACTTTTTTTCATGACGTTAAAATTTAATGGTTTATCGAATAGAGTATTGAGTAAAAAGTATTGAGTATTGAGACGGCGAATATTGAATCATTGAGCGCAATCCAAATACTCAATACTCTTTACTCAATACTCTTTACTTCTATACGAATATCAACCATTAAAAAAGTAAAGTCAAGTTTTGAAACGCCGTTTAACGGGAATTTAACCGTAAATAGTCTTTGATTAACACTATTTAACGGTAGATAATTTGGGTATAACTAAATTTTAACTAAAAAAATATGGAGAACTTGGCGGGCGT
Organism: Saprospiraceae bacterium; assembly: GCA_043728105.1. Lineage (GTDB taxonomy): Bacteria > Bacteroidota > Bacteroidia > Chitinophagales > Saprospiraceae > JAAFJT01. Next base: position 6,021 of record JAYTMW010000697.1, read on the forward strand.
AAAAAAACGACCCCCTCAGTATTGGGAGTCGTTTTGTGTTATTTTGCGGCGAATTTATTTGCCAAGCAATTCTTTGTTTGGCTTTTTGTCATTCAGTTGGCATCTATAAAGTGTCATATTTTTAGTGGAAAGAACACTATTTTGAGCGTTAATGATTCTAAATGAAGTATAGAGATTTCTGCTGAACGACAAAAAAACCAATGCGCAAATTGCTGAATTCTGGGCCAGCAATTCCGTATATTACCAAATAGAACCACAGATTTAACTGATTATACTGATTTTCAGTGATTTTTAAGAAAAAAGGTGTAAAAAAATCAGTCCTAATCTGTTAAATCTGTGGCATCTGTGGTTCTATTTGGTCATATACGGAATTG
>JAYTMW010000698.1:0-2313 GCA_043728105.1 Saprospiraceae bacterium
TTTCTCTCAAAAATAGCTTCAATCCGTAGAAATTTCTGTTTTGTACGCCTTTTTGCGCAGCAAAAACAGTGAGTAAATATTATGTAGGGTTTCAAAAATAGATTGAAGTAATTTTATCAAATAAACAGTGAGTAAATACATCAAATGGGAACTACACCCGAATATTTTATGGGAAAACCGAAAAACTTAACTCTTATACACGCCTTTTGTGCGCAGCACAAAAAGTCAGTTTAAAGTGTAAAAGGAAAGCATTTAAACTTTTCAAAAGTCAAAGGTAAAAAAATAGGTATTCACCGATTAAGATGAATACCTTTTTTGTTTTAAAAATGTAGTCCTTTGTTCAATTTCGCAGGGATTCTCGCAAGATGCGTTCTGCATAATCTAAAATTGTGGTGTCTTTGATGTTAACGATACCACCACCGGGCCCGGGTTCGTAATGCCAATCCTCGGCTGCCCCTTTGAACTTTGATGCGCCAAAAAAATTGCGCACGTCTTGTTCTTCTTTGTTTAGGTCGTTAGCAATGCGACTAATGCTGCCTTGTGGGAGACTGTGTTTGATTCTCCGTAATTCCTCGAAAGTTATATTCATTGTGAGAAATTTTGGTTAGATAATATGGTTTGAGTAACTTGAATACATTACGATTAATAATAAATCAAAAGTAAAACTAATTCTTAAAATACCAAATTTTATGGATAAATTTTTTTTAAATAAATTTTACGCTTTCTCAAAACACCGCTGAATACTTTTGTTCAACACTCAAAATTAGGAATATTATTCCGATAAAAAAATATTTTTAACAAAAATATTCGTAGTACATAAAAATTTAATTTATTAGATTTTTTTTTCGAGTAAACCGTAAAATTTTAACCCTTTTTTATAAAATCTTGAATTAATTTTTAGAAATTTAACCCCCTTTTAAATAACAATGTTGTGTGGGCAAATAAAATTAACATCTCTATGAAAAACTTATTTATTGTCACTGGCTTATTAAGTCTTCTTTCTTTTGCTCCGCTCGATATTTCTCAAAAAAATATGTCTTCGAGTGCTGCAATCGAGCAAAAGCCCTTACTTTCAAGCATTAATATCATTCCGCAACCCTCAAAATTGAATATTTTGACAGGCAGCTTCACGCTGACCAATCAAGTCAAAATTTATGTTGACGATGCTAATTTAAAACGTGTTGCGCAACAATTGGTCAACAAATTGAAAACCGCCGATGGCACTACTCTAAACATCGTGGATGAAATACCGTCTGGAATCATCAAAAACGGTATTCTTTTTCTGAAAAGTAATGATGCGACGCTCAATACTGAGGGGTATCGTTTGACCGTTACGCCTGAACAAATTACAGTCATTTCTAACACGCCACAAGGTGCTTTTTATGCGCTGCAATCTCTCTACCAACTTTTACCAACGGATATTTTTTCGCCCGTGCCTTTGAAACGAAAAGCAACATGGCGGGTGCCTGCCGTGGATATCGAAGACAAACCACGGTTTAGCTATCGAGGTCTGCATTTAGATGTGAGTCGTCATTTTCAATCAGTTGCCTTTGTCAAAAAATACATTGATTTATTAGCAATGCACAAAATGAACACCTTCCATTGGCATTTGACCGATGATCAAGGTTGGCGTATTGAGATTAAAAAATATCCTAAATTGACGGAGATAGGCTCCCGACGCAAGGAAACAGTGGTGGGTCATAACAATGATAAACCCCAAAAATTTGATGGCGTTCCCGTCGGTGGTTTTTATACTCAAGCTCAGATTAAAGAAGTAGTGGCTTATGCCAATGACCGCTTCGTGACTATTGTGCCAGAGATTGAGATGCCCGGTCATGCTTTAGCGGCTTTGGCGGCTTATCCCGAACTCTCGTGTGATGCCTCAAAAACGTATCAAGTGGCAACCACATTTGGTGTTTTTAAAGATGTTTTTTGCCCCACGGATAAAACTTTTTCGTTCTTAGAAGACGTTTTGACGGAAGTAATGGATTTATTTCCATCGAAATATATCCACATCGGCGGCGATGAATGTCCTAAGGATGCTTGGAAAAATAGTGCTTTTTGTCAAGATTTGATAAAAAAAGAAGGATTAAAGGACGAACATGAATTACAAAGCTATTTTATCCGACGCATTGAAAAATTTATAAATGCTAAGGGTAAAAGCATAATTGGTTGGGACGAAATTCTTGAAGGTGGGCTTGCCCCAAACGCCACAGTGATGAGCTGGCGAGGCATAGAGGGCGGCATTGCGGCGGCAAAACAAAACCACAACGTGATTATGACGCCTGGCTCACATTGCTATTTCGACTACTA
>JAYTMW010000699.1:0-2187 GCA_043728105.1 Saprospiraceae bacterium
ATATTTCTTTTTTATAGGAAAAATTAATTTATCCGTAACAAAAAAGTAACCCAATCCAAATATTAAAATCGTGATTGTGCTTAAACTGAATTTATAAAAGCCACTCACTAAGAAGCCTAAACGAGAGAAAATAGTTCGTAACACCACATCGCTCAATAGAAAAACCGATATATTTAAGACAAATAGGGTCAAAGTCGTGAGTATCAATTTGCTGTCAATATTGCGATAGCGCACCCAAAACGGATGTATGTAAGCCACTGAAACAATAAGGCATATCAAATAAGGTGAAAACAAATCCTCGCTCAACCATTCCAAACTCGCCCACCCGATTTTTGCCACGATTTCGTAAAGCCAAATCGCCCAACAAAGCAACGACAACAAGAAAACGGTGATGAGTGAATGCTTCAATTGTTGCGGTGTTAGCCCCCTCAGTCCCGAAGGCAATCGGGATTTCGTTGCACTCAATATTTTACCTAATATTTTTGCGTTTAGGGATTTTAATGAACTCATATTTTTGTTAAAGTCTCTATCAATCTTTTGTAATCTGGAAAGTCTTGGGCTAATTTTTTCGCATCCAACAAAGGCAACAATTCTACGGCATGACGTACTTTATGGTATTCTTTTCTCACCGTATCCTTAGTTATGCGTTGCAATTCTTTATCGGGTTTAGAAAATTCCGATGCTTCTTTTTTAATAATTTTATCACTCAAATCTTTCTTATAAAACGCATTCAAAACAAGTGGCTGCGATAAAAACCATGCTTCTACGGCTTGAACCATAAAGAAGGTATCCTCATTTTCGACCTTATGAAATTTTAGTTTCTCTTCTCGTTTGTTGTAGTCCCCATCCATATCAACCATGACAAATTTATGGTCTTCGTGGGCATTTTTGAATTTATCAATCGTTTGCGAAATGCCGTTACCCAAGACAATTCGAGGCATTTTACCTTGCAAACTGGCTTCTTTTTCTAATAATTTGATAAAACCTTGTCTCAAATCGCCATTCGTATCGTCGGTAGTGCCTTCAATAAACAAGACAACTTTCCTATGTTTTTTAGCTGCCATAACGATTCCCTCCTATATCGCCTTGTCGCCACATATTGCCGACTTGGAATGTTTCGTACCAACCTTTAAAATCTTCTTCCGTGTAGGCAGATACCTGCGTTGTGTTTTCCTCATCTTTTTCAAAAACCCTTACCTCTTCGATGCTAAAATAATTGAGCAACTGCGCCGAGTGGGTTGATATTAAAATTTGATTTTCTTCGGATGCTTTTTTTATGGCATTGGCTAAATTTAAAAGCATATCGGGATGTAAGCCCATTTCGGGTTCATCAATGCAAATAAAACCTTTATTCGGGTTCAATAAAATTGTCATCAGGCACAAATAACGCAAAGTACCGTCCGATACTTTTGATATGTGCATCGAGCGATTCAGACCTTCTTCTTCCAAAAGCATTTCAAAATTTGTCCCAAAAGGTCTAAAATCTAAACTTTTGAAATTGGGATTCACCGCTTTTAGGGCTTCTATGATGTTGTTATAACTTTTTCTATCGTTGATTTTTATGGTATTTAAAACCTGCGTCAAGTTTGAGCCATCGCTTGAAAGGCGTTGTTCGGGTATGGCGATGCTTGGTTTGCGCATTTTGCTTTCTTGGCGAGTGTCGAAACTGAAATATAATGATAGTAATTTCAAGAAAGTATAAATAACAGTAAAAGAAGATTCAAAAACTGGTCCCCTGTAAATGTGACCTAAATACAATTCTAACTTATCCTTAAATTCTCCAATATATTTATCATTAAAATCAAAATCAACTCTATTAAGATAAATTGATGAATTGCTAAATAATTTTTCTTTTAAAAAATACTCTGTTTGAGTAGGTATGATAGTTAAAATATAATCAATATCTTCTTTTGTATTATCAAAAGAAGAAAAAGTTAATTCAATTCTAATCTCATCATGCTCTCTTTCCCCTTGAAACAAAATCTCATTCACACCACCCAATTCTAAAATATGCCGTCTCAAACCCTTGCCGTGAATCGCTTCATTCAATAATTCAAAAGCCTTAAAAAAATTAGATTTGCCCGAACCATTGATGCCTACCAATACATTAGCCCCGTTATTCAACTCAATCGTTGAATCCCGAAAACTATAAAAATTGACTAAGCGAATGGATTTTAGCATATTTTT
>JAYTMW010000700.1:0-19099 GCA_043728105.1 Saprospiraceae bacterium
GATGCTAAAATTTCGGAAAGAGGGGCAACCCGTATGGATGATAGAATTTCGGAAGCGGGCATGGAGGATAGGAAAAAAAATGGGTATTTTTAGTGCTTACAAAATTATTATTTTTTCTCTAAAAATTACATTGTTTTGTTCGTCGAGTATGTGTAAAATATAAAAACCTTTTGAAAGGGTTTTTATCGAAATATCAACCAATCGGCTGTTGCTTTTTGTTTGGTTCATCACTTTTCCTTCGTAATTCATTAGAGTAAGGGTAATATTTTTTTCTTCTTTACCTAAAACAGTGAAATTATCACCTTGTTTCGCTGGATTAGGAAAAGCTAAATATGGTTTTTCTTTAAGAAAGTAAACACTTTCCAAATCACTCACAATCTCTTTATCATCATCTAATATCAAACGTATTCGATAAAAACTTATCCCATCAGTAGGGGCAGAATCCTCCGTTTGTATCGTCAAATCAGGCGAAATACTGAGGGGGTCTATTTTTTGTATCTCTTTAAAAATATTGTTTATTTTTTTCTCAAAAACAATGGTTTTAACCCTAAACAATGTACCCAAAGTAAGTCTAAAACGAATGATGTCAGATGGGATAGTTGAAGGTAAAAACGTTTTTATATAGCACGCCACGCCTTGTTTAGCAAAGTCAATGGAAGGGCTCACGGCAATAGATTTTCCCTCAAAAATTGGGGCAATAGCGTAATGTTTTTCATCCAGATTAAGTGGTTTTATGATGAAAAAACTATCAATTGGCTTCAAAATACTGAGGGGTGTCAAATATTCACCTTTCAAACCATAGACTTGATAGCCCTCCGCTTGTGGCACTTTTTGCCAAAATAACAATGCAGAATCACGGCAATAGAAACCAATTTTTGGCTCGATGACGGATGCTACGGTGAAGGTATCAGATAAGAAAATTTGGTTTTTTAGCCGCATTCTTAACTGAGCAAGCCCATTTTGCGATGGTATTGTAGCTGAAATGGTTTCGATACTGAGGGGCCTGTCAGTTGCTAAATTAAACCAGTTATTTTGATTAATATAACGCATTTCGATTATGCCTATCGTATTATCGAAGGTGTTTTCCCAACGCAAAATGGATGTATTGTTTGGCAAAATGTAATCGCTTTTTGTAGGGGAAGTCCAATAGAATGTGTCTTGTGGAGTGAAATCATAAGCTATTGAAAAGAGCTGTTTTTCCTTCAAAAAATTGGCATTTACGCACACTTCATACACGCCCATTTCTGGATTTTCTAAAACGACTTGTTCGATATTATTTAAAGAATCTCTGCCTAAAATGGCTTCTTTTTTCAATGAATCTAAGCTCGGAAAAGCGTTTAAAACATAAGGTTGCCACGTTTTAGTATTTTTTTTCAGAGTCAAATCGAGGTCATTAACGAGAGCCAAAGGAGCGTTGATAGTGGCGGCAGGGTCTGTCCAAGCCAAAGTTAATTTGAGTTGTTTGGTATTTTTAGGTACGTTTATTTTTCTTATAAATATACTATTTTGATTCGTCAAACTGTCTTCAAAATACTTTTTTTCTATCATGTTTTTAAGTGATTTATAGGCATCTAAATGACCAAAACCAGTGCTGTAATCAATGCCTTTTGCCCCTTTATCTTTGGCCGCATTACACAAAATTGCTTTTATTAAACTTGCGTTGGGCAGTTGTTTTGTGTGTTCAAAATAAGCCTGTTGAAGCACTAACGCTACCCCCGAAACCAACGCCGTCGCCCCTGAACTACCATCATTGCCAAAGGCTGTTAACTCAGGTTTTATGCGCCCATCGAAAGTAGGCCCTCTCGAACTTAAAGACAGCAAATTGCCCAAGGAATCCTCTGCACCTACCGAAATGGTATTTTTTGATTGTTTGAATTGCCCCGTCAAATTTGCAAAACCTTTTAAATCTCTGTAAAAACCTTCTTTTGCTGATTGTTCGCCGATGTTGCCCGCCGAAAAAACGTGGAGTAAATAGGGCTTTTTATGCACCAAATCATCGTACGCTTGGGTTTCTATGCCATAATAATTTTCTATACCAGTCCCGTAGGAATGGTTTTGAACACTGATTTTTAAGCTATCGAAATACCCCTCAGTATTGGGTAATAAATTGGCAAAATTAGCCGAGGTAAGCTGCGAGGCCCAAGCTACCCCTTTTCCTTCTTTTTGAGAATTGCCAGCACCACCTACGATGCTTGTCATAGCGGAAGCATGTTGTTCGATGCGTTTTGGTGTGTTTTGCGAGGTCAAAACCCGACCCTTAAAATCAATATCGGTAGGGTCAAAAGCGTTTTCTTTTATCGAAATAGTTAAGTTTTTGCCATTATAAAACGGGTAATAAGCGTGGATTGTATTGATATTATTGGCACTTAAATCCAGACCACGCACGGCATATTCCTCAAAAGCCTTTCTATCGGAGGGTACGTCAATGAATTGAATGAGTGATGATGCCAAGCATTTTTTGAGGGTCGTACTATCGTTTAGATATAACGTATATACATTGTTTTTTGATGTTTTATTAAAAAGGAAACCATTGTTTTTGGCAAAATACTCGAAAGCGGTAGTGTCACTTACCATTATTTGGCAATGGCTGTTTTGGTATTTTTTATTTAATAATGGCTCTATCAAGGGCAGAGCCACTTTTTGGGCAGCTATGGTTTTTGATAAGGTAAGGAATACGAAAAAGATTATACCTATTTTTTTTTGCATCAAAAGTCTATTTATTAATTCTAAATGCTGTTTGGTACTTTGAACAAAGGTCGTATTTGAGCTTGTATTTTTAGTTTAATGCGTTGTTTTTAATCCTAAATTTAAGAAAAAATAGTGTCTAAAATTTTGGTAAAAATACTGAGGGGTATCATTAATGCAAAACAATAGTGCGAAATAAACTTGTTAGTCCTATTTAAAAAACTTCAATTTAGTTTTTTTTAATTTTTAATTTTTATACATTTACCGCTTAATTAAATCTATTTTCCAAATAAAATCATTTTACAATGAAACTAATGAAACTCATTCCTATCGCATTATTTGCGTCGTTTACATTCACTTCTTGTGTCGAGAAAAATGATATTATTACTGATGACACTATTTCTTCTGACGTTGTTCAGAAAATCAGTAAGTTAGGATTTAGCACCCACGATATTAAAAAAGATGAAGATGGGGGCTACATCGTTGAAGGCGATATTTTGCTTCACGACCATGACCTCGACCGTGTTTTAGACGGCAAAGTGTTGAGGGTAGCGGAAGCAGAACAATACCATACAACACTCCTTGTAACGGGGTCTCCACGTGTCATCACAATCAGTATTTCAAATCGTTTGCCATCGTCTTATGTAGGGGCCTTAGACGAGGCAATTCGTCGCTACAATGCTGAAAATCTTTCCCTATCGTTTCAAAGGGTAAGTTCTGGTGCTGATATTTCTATCGTGAAAGGTAATGGTAGTTTTTTGGCTTCAGCGGGTTTTCCAACCTCAACGGGCAATCCATTCAATCAAGTAAAAGTTAATTCAGGTGCGATTGGAAATGGCACTTCTGTCACGTTTACCAATTATGTAGCCACAATTTTGGCACATGAAATAGGACACTGTATTGGTTTCCGTCATACAGACTATATGGGTCGTCAATATAGCTGTGGTGGTTCGCCTGTCAATGAAGGTGCAAGCACCGTGGGTGCTATTCAAATTCCAGGTACTCCATCTGGGCCAGATGCAGGCTCTTGGATGTTGGCTTGTATTGGTTCAAATCAGAGCCGCTTATTTAACAGCAATGATAAAGTAGCATTGAATTTTTTGTATTAATGTTCTATGCTTTTGACCGAGTATAAGTTATAAATCTAAAAAGCTCACGGGTGTTTATCCGTGGGCTTTTTTGTTATCCATCCTTTTTTTACCCTAAAAAAGTTAATTAATTTTTTTTTGCGCTTTAATCCTACTATTTCCATAGAATTACCATATATTTGCATGGTAATTGCTGGTCTAACATTAGAAGCTGAAATTGAAGATAGATTAAACAATTGAAAATCAATTAATTATATAATGGATTTACTAAGATTTATAACATGCGGCAGCGTTGACGACGGAAAAAGCACCTTAATTGGTCGCCTTTTATTCGACTCGCAAGCCGTGTCTCTCGATATTTTAAACGCCATTGAACGCCAATCCAAAAACATGGCAAATGGTGCAATTGACCTTTCTTTGCTCACCGACGGCTTGCGTGCCGAGCGTGAACAAGGCATCACGATTGACGTAGCGTATAAGTATTTTACAACAAAAAAACGCAAATTCATTGTCGCCGATGCCCCCGGTCACGTGCAATACACCCGCAACATGGTTACAGGCGCAAGCAATGCCGATTTGGCGATTGTGCTGATTGATGCTCGTTTGGGTGTGATTGAGCAGACCTGCCGCCACTCTTTGATAACTTCTTTGTTGGGTATTCCGCACGTGGTGGTTGCCGTGAATAAAATGGATTTGATGGGCTTCGACCCTGCGGTATTTGAGCAAATCAAGGCAGATTATAGCGTTTTAGCGCAAAAATTAGGCTTAAAAGACGTGACATTTATCCCCATGTCGGCTTTGAATGGTGATAATATTGTTGAAAAATCAGAGAAAATGCCGTGGTATAAAGGTGATACTTTGTTGCATCATTTAGAAAAAGTAGAAGTCAGTAGTGATATAAATTTGACGGATGCCCGGTTTCAAGTGCAATACGTCATTCGCCCAATGACTGAGGAATACCACGATTATAGAGGTTATGCGGGGCGTATTCAAAGTGGTATTTACAAAGTAGGTGATAAAGTTACGGTTTTGCCATCTGGTATTTCGTCCACGATTTCACGGATTGAGGTGAATTTGAAGGATGTGAACGAAGCGTTTTCAGGTCAAGCTGCTGTTTTGCACTTAGCTGATGATATTGATATTTCACGAGGCGACTCAATTGTAGCCAATGTAGCGGTGGATTTATCCGCCGAGTCGGGCAAGTCGGCGGATAAATCCGCCGCTACATTGAGTTCCGAAGTTGATGCCGTTCTCTGTTGGTTCGATGAAACACGCCCTTTGACTGAGGGGGGTAAGTTTCTGATTCAAAATGGGTCAAACACCGTAAAAGCCGTCATAAAATCAGTTGAATACAAATTGAATGTTTCAAGCCTTGAAAAAACGCCAACTACTGAGGGGGTGCTTAACGACATCGTAAAAGTGCGTTTGAAAACAGCTAAACCGCTTGTTTTTGATGCTTATTCCCAAAATAGGGCTACGGGTTCTTTCATTCTCATCAATGAAAATACGTGTAATACGGTCGCAGCAGGCATGGTTTCAGCCAAGTCAAAAACCGAAATTTTTGATTTTAAATCCGCCGTTTCAGATTTCCAAAACCTTATTTCGGAAGGAAAAACGTTGGAAGCAATAGAAAAATATTACGCTGACAATGTGCAATTGCAAGAAAATAATGATGCGCCAAGAGTCGGTAAAACTTTGGCTTTGGCGCACGAAAAAGGTAATATAGAGCGTGTTAAACACTTCAAAATCAATGTTATATCTTCTATTTCAGACGAAAAACAAGGGTTAGTGATGGGTGAAATGCAGATTGATATTGAAACTTTAAAAGGGGAACACGTACAAATGAATGAGGCTTATGTGCAGAAGTGGGCGGATGGGAAAATTATTTTTGAACGGTTTTATTATAAAAGTTAAAATGTTCTAACCCTTACTTTAATAATATCACCTTGATTATCGGCAACTAAAATAAAAGGAATATCAACTTCTATTTCAGTTTTAAATAAATAATCAAGTGTTTCAATTATTGTACTTGATTTCACGTGTCCAGGTCTTAAAAAGATAACACCTGCATTTTGAATCTTATTTTTGAATAGAATAGTTGCCAAATCACTGTCTTGGGTAACAATAACAAGTCCTTTGGATTCTGCAATGTCCATGACAACAGTATCTGGGGAAGTGGCAAGGTTTTGCTCATTTATATCAAATACGGAACAACCCTGTTGATGTAACCATTCTACAACTCGAAAAGGAATGTTTTCATCCGTTAAAAACGGGAATTGTGAGATGTGCATTAAGCAACTTTTATTTCATAAAAAAATTCGTTACGGCTACGTTGAGCAGCATAGTGGAGTGCTTCTTGAATCGCCTCACGAGAAAGTTGTGGAAATTCAAAAGTGATTTCATTTATAGAAGAGCCATTTGCAATCCATTCTAAAATTAGGGCAACGCTGATGCGTGTTCCTTTTATAATAGGTTTGCCTTCAAGAATTTGAGGATTACTGGTAATATATTGCCAATTCATTTTATAAATTTTTAAACGTTTTTTCAAAGATATAATCTATTTTTTTAAAAACATAAAAAATTTATAATAGGTTGTAAATCAATCATTTATAAAACATAAGAATTTGAAATCAACATCAAATTCTATTTCATTCTGATTAAACCTGCCTATCGGATAGATAGGTTTTATTCATTCTGATGACTTTAACAGAAAATAAAAATCTGCCAATCGGCTTAGATACCAACGCTTTACAGCAGTTGACTTCCGACCTCAATGAGCAACAACTCGTATGGTTGAGTGGCTACTTTTTGGGTGTTTCGCAAGTGCAAAGTAAAGCAGTAGTGCCTTCAATAAATGGCAATGGTCATGCAGTTACAGCGATTCCTACTGTTTCGTCGGCACAAATCACGCAATCACTCAATCATAAAGTCACGATTTTGTACGGCAGTCAATCTGGCAACAGCAAAAAAGCGGCAAATCAAACGGCAGATGCTTTGAAAGCAGCGGGGTCAGAAGTTGTCGTGGCAGATATGTCGGAGTACAAGCCTGCGCAATTGAAAAATGAAAAACTATTGCTCTTCGTCGTAGCAACTTATGGCGAAGGCGAGCCACCCGCAGCAGCCGAGGAATTGCACAAATTCATTTTCAGCAGCCGTGCGTCAAAACTGCCCGATACGCAATTCGCAGTCTTGGCATTGGGCGATAAATCATATTTGCAGTTTTGCCAAACAGGGATAGATTTTGACCAACAATTAGAGAAATTAGGTGCAAAACGTTTGACCGCACGGATAGATTGTGATGTGGATTGGCACGATGATGCCGCTCGTTGGATAAGAAATGTGGTCGAAAAAATGCCAAAACCCACTTCAAACGGGGCATCTTCAAATGGCAACGGTCACGCTTACATGGTTGAAACAAAGCAGCAGAAACCTAAATCAGAATACGATAGAAAAAATCCTTTTGAAGCCGAAGTTTTGGAAAAAATCCAACTCAATGGGCGTGGTTCGGTCAAAGAAACGTGGCACTTAGAATTGAGTTTGGCGGATTCGGGTATTCATTACGAGGCGGGAGATGCCCTCCACGTGATACCCACAAATTCGGAACGCATCGTGTCAGATGTCTTAAAAGCATCGAGCCTTGACCCTTCCGTGACGGTCACGCTTGCGCCAACTACGGTGAGAAATAATGAAAATGGCGCACAAGTGAAACCGATTCAAACAACATTGGGTGAATACCTTTTGGAGCAAGCTGAATTAACGGTTTTGAGCCGTGAATTTGTGCAGCGATACTATGATTTTTCTAAAAATGAAAAATTAAAAGCTATTTTAGACGACCCAAAAGCCCTACAAAATTACATTTACGGACGTGATGTAGCGGATTTAATCGCCGAGTTTCCCGCCAATTTAGACCCACAAGTTTTGACCAATATTTTAAGAAAAATACCGTCTCGTGCGTATTCCATTGCGTCAAGTTTGGCGGCGCATGAAGATGAAGTTCACTTGACCGTGGGTGCGGTGCGCTACGCTTCGCAAGGGCGCAACAAGGAAGGTGTGGCCTCCTCTTTTTTAGCGGATAGGGTAGCGGTGGGTGAAAAAGTAAAGGTTTTTGTTGAAGAAAATGAATATTTTAAGCTCCCAAAAGATAATTCTGCCCCTATCATCATGGTTGGGCCAGGTACGGGTATTGCACCTTTTAGGGCTTTTGTGGAAGAAAGAGACGCTATGGGAGCGGATGGAAAAAATTGGCTATTCTTCGGTAATCCGAATTTTACAACCGACTTTTTATACCAAACGGAATGGCAATCTTACTTAAAAAATGGCGCATTGAATCGCTTAGATTTAGCATTCAGCCGTGATCAAGAACAGAAAGTATATGTGCAACACAAACTCCTTCAAAAATCGAAGGAAGTTTTTGATTGGATTCAAAATGGCGCATATTTTTACGTTTGTGGCGATAAAAATCGGATGGCAAAAGACGTTGAACAAGCCTTGATTCAAATTGCAAAGAAAGAAGGCGGTTTTTCAGATGAGAAAGCCGTGGATTGTGTCAAAGATTTGAAAAAACAACGCCGTTATTTGGAAGATGTGTATTAAAAGTGACAAAAGATTTGCAATTTAATTTAGACCTTTAACCTTTATTTTTCAAAGTTTAACGAAAATACTGAGGGGTCTATGAAGCCAGTTTTTTTAGCTATCTTTTTGATATTCAACGTTTTACACATTAAAGCGCAGAATGAATATCAGCAAGCCTATTGGATGCGTCTTTATGCAAAAATAAGGGTGAATGATAAGTGGACAGGTAATATCGAAACAGATGTACGGCAATTTACGAACCCAACCCGTCTTTGGCAAAGCCTTACACATACCCGTTGGCATTATCGTTTTCGCCAAAATACGGATATTGCTTTTGGCTTGGGTTACGCCGCCGTTTGGCAGGGTGATTTAGTAGTTCCTGAATGGCGACCCTATCAAGAAATGAATCAATATTTGCCTCTTGGCAAGGGTTGGCAGCTATCATTTCGAGGGCGTTTAGAAGAACGATTTATCCATAATGCCAATAAAATAGAGCTTACCGAAGGATTTGGTTTTCGGTTGCGTCCACGGGTGCGGGTTCAATTAAGCTATGTGCTTAAAGAAAAATGGACATTCAGATTAAGTGATGAAGTATTGGTGCATACCGATGACGGTTTTAATCAAAATCAAACATGGCTATCAATCGAAAGGCAGTTGGGCAAAGGATTTTCCGCCGATTTGGGCTACCTTAAAATGATTGTCAAACGACCAACAAATGGGTATATCAATCGAGATAATTTAAGGTTTAGTTTGATTAAAAATTTTAGTTTATAAAAAATTCGTCAATTCGCAAATTCGTAAAATTCGTAGTCAAAAAATTCGCAATTTATGATTTCAAAAAAAATGAAATACGCTCTAAAAGCACTCATTCACATCGCCAATCATCAAGATACTGAGGGGTATGTGAAGGCGCACGATATTGCCGAACAAGGACAAGTACCGAAAAAATTTTTAGAGCAAATTTTATTGGATTTAAAAAAAGGGCGTATCATCAACAGTAAACAAGGCAACGTAGGCGGTTATTATTTTGTCAAAAAACCCGAAAATGTCACGCTTGCAGATGTGTATCGCTTGATAGATGGCCCAATTGCCTTAGTGCCTTGTGCGTCAAAAAATTTTTATGAACCGTGCCACGATTGCCCCGATGAAACAACTTGCAGTATCCGTCACGCCCTCATACAGGTGCGGGATGAAACGTTGAAAGTGTTGGAAAAGAAGAATATTGCGGAGTTGGCGGCTGGGGTTTATGTGCGGGTTTTGAGTGATTTTTCGATATAAAAATTAAAATACTGAGGGGGTAGCAATTTACGCTTCTTGAATACCAATAAGTATTTCAGAAAGTAGATGAATTGCCTCTTCTTCTAATCTTTCAGTCCATTGAGCCATAATGCGAGCTATGCGACTTTGCTTTGGGTTTTGAGTATTTTGTTCTAATATATGAATAATGCGTTGCTTGAGGTCAACGGAGCTGCCAAGTATATAACTGATTTTACGCCCGATAACTCTTGCTCCAATATCTTCTAATTCTCGTTCATTGAAAAGGTCGTTATGATTATCAAAAATATCATCGGAGTCAATATCAAAATAGCGGTTTAGGATTTCGGCAATATCTTGAATATCCTTAACACGCTCTTCGGGTTTGTTATTCCAAGCTATTAATTTGAGAAATACGATTGCAGGAAGCGTGGCTACTTTGTAGTTTTTTCCTTTGGGAATTTCTGAACCACGCTCAAAAACTTCTTGCAAGCCAACTAATTCTAAGGTAGTACCCATAAAAGGAACTAAATCCACTTTTATGGCGTGTGGACTAAGCAAAGAATAATTATTACTCAATGCCGTAAAATTTTTGTGTTGAATAAGATAGTGTTTTAAATCTTCAAATACTTTTTCATTGTCATTCGCTATAATCCAGTCAACGTCACGAGTAAAGCGATAGGCTTTAGAAGGTAAAAACCAAATATCTCTGGCTTTTGCACCAATTAAAAAAGCTTCCACGCCAACAGCGTCAAAGGCTTCGGTAGCAGCCTCAAATATTTGGTCGAAGTATTGAGGATTGTCAAATATACTTTTGGACATAATCGGTTTCTATGATTTTGGCTACTTCATGATTTCGAGCAGAAAATGTATTGACCATATCAGCGTAAGCTATCAAAGGGTGAACACAATTGTTGTTGCCCATATCAGAAAAAGGTTGAGTGTAAACAAATATATTACCATTGTTGTCGGGTATAATATGATATTTTCTCATTAAATCCCCTCTGGTTAAAGTCGTGTATAGTACGAAATCTTGTGGTGAAAGATAATTTGTGATTAAATCGGCTGCGGGTTCACCACCCCAAAAACTGCCGTTTTGCAAATCTAAATTACGCCAATTGAGTTGCGTATCAATATTTTTAAAGCGAAATCTACTGATTAAATGTTTTGGTTTTAAACGATTTTCATACAAATCAGACCACTTATCATATAGTTTTCGCCTATTATCAAGCTGCATTGTTTGCTTATTTATAAATCGTATAAAACCTTGTAATCGCAGACTTTCAAGTGTTTTATTGACAGTATTTAAACTCACTTGTGCCGTCTCTGCAATTGTTCTTTGGGTTTGATTAATGAGATTTTCATCTATAAGTAGGTGAAAAATGACTTTTAACCCAGTATTCGTAAAGGCTTTATCTCTATCTAAGTTTGTCTTTGGAGCTGTTTTTTTACTTTCTATAAATATTGAAATGAGCTGATTAGGTTGGTTGGATACTCTAAAGTAAATATTTCCTGCATTATCGAGATAGTTAATGTGGTTTTCACGTAAAACTTGACGGATGTTATCGGGCAAATTGTTGGCAACCAATATAAGATTTTTATAAAGATTTTTTTGTTCAAGTAACAAGCCAAGTTGGCTCAACCTAAACTTTTGTTTAACTTGAATTGGCAAAGATTGATTTTGTAATTTTATAAAACCATCAATATGTGAGTTACCATTATTGTTGAAACTTAGTTCAATATCTAAATCTGATATTGTTTTTAAAGAATCAACAACGGTTTCCATTAAATAGCTGCCTTGTGAATTTGTCATTTTCAATTTTTTATGTTAAAAACACGAACAAGCAAAATTAACGAACAAAATCCATAAATTCTAATTTTCAACCATAAAAAAATATAGCCCAAATACTGAGGGGGCCTCATTCATGGAAAAAAAAGTATCAGAAGTAGAAATCATCAAAGACAAAAGCCGTTACCTACGAGGTACATTAACGGAAAGTTTGAACAATGAAGTGACTGGCGCAATTGCGGCCGATGATGCGCAATTGATAAAATTCCACGGCTCATATCAACAAACCGACCGTGATATTGACAGTGAGCGCAAACGCCAAAAACTCGAACCGTTGTTCACTTACATGATACGGGTGCGGGTGCCAGGCGGCATTTGTACGCCCCAACAATGGCTCAATATGTCCGATTTGGCGGATAAATATGGCAACGGTGGTTTGAAATTGACGACCCGACAAGCCTTTCAATTGCACGGCATTTTGAAGCGTGATTTAAGAAAAACAATCCAAGGTTTCAACGAAGTTTTGTTGGATTCGATAGCGGGTTGCGGCGATGTCAACCGCAATGTGATGTGTAATCCGAACCCTTATGAGACGGCAGCACACGAAGAAGTGTATCAAGATTGTGTGGCTGTTTCAGCGCATTTGACTCCAAAAACTTCGGCTTATTATGAGGTTTGGTTGGAAAATGCCGCTTCGGATTCATCCGAACCCGTCAAAGCCGATTTATCCGCCGATGCACCGCTTGCTTCGGCGCATAAATTTGCCGCTACAATGGTCGCCAAAGCCAACGACCTCATCACCCGCACCACCGCCAATGACAACGAACCCATTTACGGCAAGCATTATCTCCCTCGTAAATTCAAAATTGCGGCAGCGATTCCACCTTTTAACGACGTGGATATTTTTGCCAATGATTTGGGTTTGATTGCCATAATTGAGGACGGAATACTGAGGGGGTACAACGTGGCAGCAGGCGGCGGCTTCGGCATGACCTTCGGAATGCCCGATACATACCCACGTTTGGCAACCATTCTCGGCTATTGCGATAAGGATAAAGTGGTGGATGTGTCCGAAAAAATCATGACAGCACAACGGGATTTGGGCAATCGTGAAAACCGTAAATACTCTCGTTTGAAATATACGATAGATAAAATTGGGGTAGATAATTTCAAAAAAGAAGTTGAAAATCGCTTAGGATATGCCTTTGAAGAAGCAAAACCTTACCAATTTGATAGCAACGGCGACCATTTCGGTTGGTCAACCAATCACAATGGTAACATGAATTTGACGCTTTTCATCGAAGGCGGTCGGGTGAAAGATACGCCACAATATGAGATGAAAACAGCGTTGCACAAGGTAGCGCAATTAGGTTTGGGTGATTTCCGTTTGACGGGCAACCAAAACTTGATGATTTGTAATATTCCTGTTAATAGTAAAGATAAAGTGCAAGAGATTTTGAGCGAATATGGCGTGTTGCGTGAGACGTATAAACACACGGGTTTGCGCCTCAATTCGATGTCGTGCGTGGCACTCAACACCTGCACGTTGGCGTTTGCCGAAGCCGAGCGTTACCTACCGAGTTTGATTTCAAAATTAGACGGTATCATCCGCATGAATGCTTTGGATAATAAGGAAATAGTAATCCGCATGACGGGCTGCCCGAATGGTTGTGGTCGTCCTTATTTGGGTGAAATAGGATTAATTGGTCGAGCCATCGGGCGTTATAATTTGTATCTCGGCGCAGCCCACAATGGCGAGCGTTTGAATAAATTGTATAAAGAAATGCTCAATGAAGAAGAAATTATAGCCGAATTGAAGCCCATTTTAGAAGATTATGCCAAAAATAGAGAGAAAAACGAGTGGCTTGGTGATTTCACGATACGCAAGGGTTATGTGAAGGCTTCGGGAAATGGGATTGAGTTTCACTCATAAATCCAAAATATCACTCAAATTTTGGTCTAATTGTGCGTGATACTGAGGGGGTAAATCTCCTATTTTTCTCACAAATCGATCATTGTCAATCGCTCGAATTTGGTCAATCATTATATCACAACGCTTATCAAGATTTGCATCACCTACTTGTAATGCAATTCGTGTAAGCGAAGTACCCTTTAAAAAGTGGGTTGTAGTTGGACAAACAATTGTAGAATTATGATAGCCGTTTAAAAAATCAGTTTGAACAATAACAACGGGACGGGTTTTACCAGCTTCAGTTCCAAAGGAAGGGTCTAAATTAGCAAGCCAGATTTCGTATTTTCTCATAGTTTTTAGTTTGAAATAAGTTAATCGTTTTCGTAAACGTCAAGTAAATGAGGGTCAAGATTTTCCATTTCACGCAATACCTCCATTGAACTTTCAGCAATTAGCTTTGCTTCATAAGCATACTGTTCTTTTAACCAAAGTCGCCTTTGATGTTTGTTATAAAAATCAATAGCTTCATTGAAATAAGCATTGCGAGGCTTATTGATTTTTTCAAGCATATTTTCAGTTTCTTGAAAAATATCATCTTGAAGTTTAAGAGACAATGATTTCATGTGAGTATCTTTTTTTTAATAAAATATACTGCAAGTATATACTTTTTTGAATTAATTATCAAATGTTTTAATAAAAATCACATGGCAACCCTTACAACACCCGAGATAAAGGATAAAAAGATGGGGCAATCCACATCCCATGATGCCGCAAACCTCAAAAATACTGAGGGGGTAACGGACAACTCTGCCATAGCCCATCCAGAAGCCATAGCCGAAGAAGCGGTGCTAAAATGGAAGCAAATGACGTGGGCATTTGCCACCTTATTGCTGTTCTCGATTTTGTTTAACGTGATACAATTTTTTTATTCATCAGAAGAAATAGTACACGTTGTGACGAGTATTGAGCCTCGTTTTTGGGGCATTTTTGCGGTCGGTTTTTTGGGTCAAATGATAAAAGGGATATTGGGTTTGGGCTACGGTGTGACGGCGACGATTTGTTTGATGTCGTTGAATGTACCCGTCGCCGCCATTGGTTCGAGCGTCAATTTTGCGAAGATATTTGCGAGTGCATCCATCGCTTGGAGCTATTGGAAAGCGGGTAAAATCAATAAAAAATTGTTGTTTAAAGCAACCGTTATTCCAGGAATAATTGGTGCTATTTTGGGGGCAGGGGCATTGGCTTTTTTGGGTGAAAAATCAGGTGAAACCATAAAACCACTTATTGCTACTTATGCCATTTTTTTAGGCGTAAATATTTTGTTAAAGGCGTTTAAAAAGACAATTATTAAAGAAAAAGTAAAAAATATCGGTTGGATAGCGGGCGTTGGTGGCTTTTTAGATTCCTTCGGCGGCGGTGGTTGGGGGCCATTGGTGACATCGGGTTTGATAGCCAAGGGGCGTAATCCACACTACGTTGTTGGGTCAATGAGTTTAACCGAATTTTTCGTCACCATCGCCAGTTCCATGACTTTCTTTTTGGTTATTGGTCTAAAATATTGGCAAGTGATATTGGCCTTGCTTTTGGGCGGTCTTATTGCTGCACCACTTTCGGTCAGGTTAGCGGGCAAATTATCGCATCGAGTGATGTTTATTGGCATCGGTTCGATGGTCGTTTTTTGGAGTTTGCGGATTTTGTGGAAGTTGTTTTTGCATTAATATTCACAAAATTGCCCTAAAAAAGTATCCAATTCACTCCAATAAAGCTTCGGTTTGATAGCTTCACTTGACGTATAATGCGTGTACAATCTTTCAAAAACCATCTTTTTAGCGTCGAGATAGATGATATGTTCACTTATACCTTCCTTTGTTGAACCTGCAAAACAAGGGTCTTTCTTTTTTACAGAAGCAAATAATCGCAACCCGTGTATCCCTTTTTTCTTACTGAATTTAAATTTATGCTTCTTATTAAAACGCTCACTTAGTTCCAAATTTTCTTTGACTAATTTTTTAGCTGTTTCTAAAATGCCGTCTATTATACCATCCGTTAAAGAGCCGTGATGCCTTAATTTATCATAGTTCATAAACGAAATCAGTATGTTATCTTCTAAATAACCGTCAAAGAAAAAGCCAAAAGCGTAACTTATGTCTTCTATTTTTTCTTCAAAATAAAAGGTTGTTTTTTTCTCTGAACTACACTCCAATTCAAACTCTTGCATAAAACTTTTTACCCCTTCAGTATAATGGAGATAATTTTGCGTCAAATGCCTTTTTCGTTCATCTTTAAAGAGAATCTCTACTTTTTTATTCAAAATACTACGCTCTTTTAAGGCAGAAAATAACCCTTCGTATAAGATTGAAATGTCTTCAAAAATGGTGTTATCTAATTTGAAAAGAAGGGTATTTTTAGTGAAATTATCCACCGTTTTAGTTGAAATTAATTCACTTCTTTCAAAAATTAGAATACTCTTTTGGGTTTTGATTTCAAAATATTGAGAGAGTAGATTAGCCACATCAAGCCAACTGAAATTTACATTTTCTTGTCTGAAAGTTGCCTCAAAATCACTGTTTTTACCCTCTGATTCAAAAGATATTTCTATAAAATCATCTTGCTTTAGTGTTATTTCAATTGATATTTTATACCCTTCATTTTTATTCAAATAATCATCAATAACACTTAAAATCAAATTTTTCTTTCCTCTAAAATCAAGGCTGCCAACGTACATGCCGGGTCGTTTTCTAACGGATTCTTTCAAGTTTAGTACCGTGATATTTGATGTATCATAATCAGAATTTGGCATTTATTATGGTTGTTTTTATTGAAAAAAAGGATTTTAATTTAAAGCTAAAAATATGAAAAAAATGCCGTTTGAGCAAATCTAAATTCGATTATTTTTCTTTATAAAATATTGAATATCAATTAGTTGTAAAAATTTAATTAAAGAAAATCAGTTTTTGTAATTCAGTTTATTTATATCCAATCGAACTTTTTTATGCATCATTCGGTTTATCACAAAAGCCTAAATTAGGCTTCGTATAATCACATTCATTTCAAAAAAATCTTACTACAATGAAAAGAAATATCAGTCGTCTATCCTCCCTTTTTGCTCCCTCCCATCTTGGTATGCGGTGAGTGCGACGACCCGTTTTCTCAATCTTAATTTTTCCGATTTTTAATAAGGTCGTCGTGTTTTGATTAATCTATTTTTTAATCGAAACGGACAAGCGTAAGGTGTTTTGTGTAAACACTTTTGCGTCATTTTTCTTGTTTAAAACATTGAATATCAATGCTTTAGATAGGGTGTGTCCGTTTGCAATTATTTAAAAAAATGGGCAGACGACCTAATTTTTGGAACTTCAGTGCGCACAGAAGCAAACGATGGCGCACGGAGTATAAAGACGAAACAAAAGAAATTTCAAAATTTGATATTGAACGATATGACATGCTGCCGTTTGCGGAACGAACCCATCGTGAACGCTATCGTAATTATTATCTAAAATCCCCCATTGAGCGTTTTTTAATGGATCAATTGGGGCGTGATTATGATGACGTTTTTTCGGAATTGGTGCAGCACATTCCACGAAAATATCACGCATGTTTGAACCTAAACGACTACAAAATGCCGTCTTCGCATCATCCCGAAGTGAATCGTTGGTATGTGAAAGAATATTGGCAATCCGTCCATGGTTTTTACGTGGATTTGGAAACCCGTGTCTTATGTTTTCATGAAAGAATTGGACGACATAAAATAGCTGAAGAAATCAAGGTTAAGCCCGTTTACAAGCCGTTCAGCGTCGTACAATTCAAAATGACCCGCAATGATTATGGTCAAAAATATGTTTTCAATCAGCTTTTAACCTACGAAGATTTTGAGGATGAAGCCGTTAGAATGAAACATTGTATCCGCACATTTTGGCAACGCTGCACGTATTTCAGTCATAAAATTTCCATCTGGAGTCTAACTTGTGGCAACGCAAAGGCGATGACAATTGAGGTAAATAACGATAAAATAGTGCAAGTACGAGGGCATTTGAATAGAAAAGCCAACGAAAATGAGCGATTAATTATTGAAAGTTGGGCTAAATGGTTGCATTTGGGTATCGGAGAGTTTGCTTTCTGATACCCCTCAGTCATGCTTTCAGCTTGATGGAGCTTTAGCACCATATTTTTCTGTTTTCACCGCTTCAATTATCTTAATTTGAGTCAAAACATCTTCATTTTTAATCAAAGGCTCTTTATTTTGGGTTATTACTTCATATATATTTTGAAATAAAATAGCCCAATTACCCCGCTCGGTTTCTACTTTCCCTTGCACGGCTAAACCATTCAAGTCAGTCGTTAAAGTGCCAAAATACTGAGGGGCCTCTATCCCGAAATTTGGGTCATTGGGTAAAATGCCCGCTTTGGCGTGGTCTTCTTGCACGTCAATACCGTACTTGATAAACGAGCCTTTTGAACCATGCACGATGTAACGAGGCAACTCGCCACGCACCATGAGACTGCCCGTTAAAGTAATTTTTATGTCGTTATAGTCCAAACGAATATTGAACGCATCATCAATCGTTGAATTTTCTCTTTGGGTGAAGGTTTGCCCTTGTGTGTGCAGCAACACATTGGGATTGTTGGAACTAAACGAGCCGCCCAAAAGTGCAATCGTTTGGTCAATGATGTGCGAGCCTAAATCGTAGATGATACCACTTGCAGGAGCGACTATTTCCTTCCATTTTTTAGGATTTGGGAGTGGTTTGTAGCGATTCCAATGCGCTTGATAGGTATGGATTTTACCCAAAATACCACTTTCTATCACTTTTTTAACCGTCATAAAATCACTGTCAAAACGGCGATTTTGGAAGATAAACAAGTGTTTTCCTTGCTTTTTGGCTAAATTTACCAGTTCTTGGGCTACTGCAAGCGTGGGTGCGAAGGGCTTTTCTACCAAAACATGTTTGCCCGCCAAAAGACATTTTTTGGTATAATCAACATGCGTAGCATTGGGCGAACAGATGCTCACTAAGTCAATTTCGGCATCTGCCAAAACAGCTTCTAATGTTGAAACTTTTTGAACAGACGGGAAAATATCTTGCGGATTTTGATTGTTTGTTACAACCGTTTTGAGTTTGAAATTTGGGTTTACGTCAAAAAAAGGTGCTTGTAAATAGCGACCAGAAAGACCAAAACCGACGAGGGCGACAGTTACCATAGGGCAGAATGAATAGAATTTAGAAATGAATAAAAAAAGAGATAAAAAAATGCTCAATAACGAGTAAATAATAATGTGGTCAAAGGTGCAGAGCACCGCAATATTTGTAGCGTCAAAGTTAATTGAGTTTTTAAGGTGCAGCGCACCGAAACGTTCAATATTACGGTGCGCTGCACCTTAAAAACTCGATTAACTTTGACGCTACAAATATTACGGTGCTCTGCACCTTAAAAACTCAATTAACTTTGATGCTACAAATATTACGGTGCGCTGCACCTACCCGACCATGTTATCTTCTACTCGTTTCTTACTTTACAAAAAAAGAAGCCACCCACACCGATAAAAAAGCCACAACACCCATCAGAAAACTCGCCGAAGAATAAACCCTTAAAGTCGTTCGAGTATCCATTTCTCCAAACTTTGAAATGACCCAAAAATACGCATCATTGGCGTGGCTGATGGACATTGAACCCGCACCCATTGACATCAATGCCAACAAGCGACCCCCCTCCCCGCTAATTGCGGGATTTCCTGCGTCAACAGTATTGAAGCCCAAAGCGGGCAAAAGTGGCTCAATAATACTTGCTGTAGAGATAATA
>JAYTMW010000701.1:0-2625 GCA_043728105.1 Saprospiraceae bacterium
TGACGCTTCTGTCAATATTCCTGCAATAAAAAATTGGTTTATTCCTTTAAAAGATACAGTAAATGAAGCAAAACCTTGCCCCTATTTTGACTTATTCTTTTTCTGTTTTCAATCGTTGGGGCAGCCTTGTCTTTCAAACCAATGACGTGGATAAGGCCTGGGATGGCACTTATAAAGGAGAAAAACTATCGGTTGATAATTATGTTTGGGTTTTGAATATTGAGTACGCCAAGAAGGCAAAGCCGACAATTTTGACTTTGGGTGGGGATGTTTTGTTGGTGCGTTAACTGCAAATTTAAGTGCGGAGACAAAATAGATTAAACTAAACTTCTTAAAATTTTTTAGTATCTAATTTTGTCTTTTCCCATCTTAAAATAATAATGCGTAGGCAATTTTCATGATGGCTCTATCGACTTTAAAAGAAACTCTTTTAGAGATTATAAATTTTTAAATTAAAATTATTGAATTAAAATAAATATAAAATATTTGTTAAATTAATTAATTGTTTTAGTTTTGCGTTTATGATGTTATTCATGTCTTAAAATATTATTCTTTAAACCTCTTGCCATTCTGTATCGGCTGAAACCAATTATCAAAAGCATTAAATTTTTTATTACTTAATATTCTAAAATATCAAATTATGTTTCAAAGATTTTCTGTGTTAATTGGACTAACTATTATTAGTATGGTCTTAACAAGTTGCAAAAAAGACGAACCTGCACCTCTTATTTTACCAGAAGCAGAGTTTGGATTTACAGGAGGCAATTGCGTTGCCCCTTGTGAAGTCGAATTTACAAACGCATCTTCCAATGCGGAAGATTACTTATGGGATTTTGGTGATGGTGGTATATCTACCGAAAAAAATCCAAAACATAAATTTGCTTCAAGCGGTACTTTTAATGTTTCATTAAGAGCTAAAAACGTAAAAAACGGATTAACTGATACGCAAATTAAAGCGGTCAGCATAAGTGCATTACCTACTAAAATGACTATTTCAAAGATAGTTATTCAAAAAGGGCCTTTAAAAGATGCCAATGGTAATTATTTTGATTCAGCAAATGACCCACCAGATTTATATTTATTTATGCTTGTAAGTGGTAGTGCATTTTACGATGCGTATTTTAAGAATACAATAGTTTATAATGCAGTCGAGGGTCAATCTTATGAAATAATCATAGACAAATCAATGTCAGCAAGTAGTACTTTAGAAACAAATCTTTACGATTTAGATGTTTCATCAGGTATTACTTTAATGAGTGGTCCAATTAATTTAACACCTTCAGAATTTATAAAAGGAAAATTACCTCCTTCTACCATTGTGATTAGCAATGCTACTACTCAAATGACGTTATATGTCACTTGGCAATTTTAGTGAATCTTCTGAATCTAAATAATGATGAAGACCCCTCAGTTTTTTAAAATTCTGAGGGGTTTTCTGTTTAAAAGTTTGAATGATAACTTATTTAACATGAATTTTTACTTATAATTGTGCATTCAATAATTATTGAAATGTATCCAAAGGAATTTATCAATGTAGTATTTACTCGTTACTTAATAATTTAATCTTTCAAAATAAAAAAACATTTTGTACCTTACACCCCAATAAAGCAACAAAAAGAATTGAATGCTATGACTCAAACACCACTTTCCGACCGTCCATACACACTCCATTTTGGTCTCGACTTTGATGATATTGTTTTTCCACGCCCAAATACTGAGGGGTCTCATTTTTATTTTGGTCCAAAAGGAATGTTGAAATATTTAGAAAAATATTTGGGTCAAGAAGGGCATAATGATAAAATTGAACACATTAGAACGGAACAGTTTCGTCAAGTTTTGGTGCGTTATGTGAAACAGCATGATGGTGTATTTTTTCAACAATCTTTTGAAGCCGATCAATGGGCATGCACACAAACGCTTTTAAATCGGCGTGATGAGTTGCTTTTGGCAGGTTGGGATTTTGATAAAAAAATACCGCATCCTCGTCTTAAAGCAATGTCAGAAATTGAGGGTTTATTGACGGATGAAACGGGTAAAAAAAGGCTCATGGCGGGTTTCGCTGATCGTTTTGACCTTGTTTTAAGTCAATTGGAATATAAGAAAATTCCTATTTCAAAGGTCATTGTTCAAGAGCCGATTCACTTATTACCTCCTCATTATGATAGGCTTTTTCATGCCTTCAAGGAACAAAATATCACAATTGAACAAGCTGATGATGGGGTAGAGGCACTTGATTTTTATCCTCAAACTGATTTGTCCATTTTCAAAAAATTTGTTTTAAATAGCTTGCCTCAAGGTCAAAAGCAACCCCTCAGTGCTGATGGCAGTTTGACGGTTTTAGAGGCCAATAATGACATTGATGCTGCCGCTTTTGTGGCAAAATTGATGCGCCTAAATCCCGATTTTCAACCCGCTTTTTTGATTCCCGATAAGAGCCGACAATTGGATGATGCGTTGATTCAAAACAGCTTGCCGTCGTTTGGTTTGCCCTCAGCATCGTTGGGTCGCCCGACTTTGCAATTACTCAAATTAGTGACAACTTTTCTTTGGAAACCCATTGATCCCTACAAAATTTTAGAATTTGTTACCCTCGCCGCCAAGCCAATTGACAACGATTTAGCGAAT
>JAYTMW010000702.1:0-3459 GCA_043728105.1 Saprospiraceae bacterium
TGCTCTTTTGCCCCCAGTAAAGTGGTCATCAAAACCACATCTCGACAAATCAACCAACCTATCCGAATACCGGGAATACCAAACGCTTTTGACATCGAACCAACCGAAATAACGTTGGGCGAAAGCTCGGCATAATAAGGCAAAAGCGGCGTTTGAAAGTTCAAATCACGATATGTTTCATCCATAACAACATAAATACCCTTAATATTCGCCACTTTTATGATTTCCAGCAAAGTTTGATGCGGAAAAATTCTGCCCGTGGGATTGTGTGGATTCGTCAAACTAATCACCCGCGTGTTAGGTCGAATTTGAGACAACACCCCCTCAGTATTTAAGTCAAAATTTGAGTCAAAATCCAAATCTACAATGGACATTTCACAACCAATAGCCCGTGGTGTTTCAAGATTCGTCGCATAGTTTGGTCTAATCACAATGATGTGATCCGACTGGCTCAAAAGCGTAGTTGAAATAATAAAAAGAGCCATCGCCGCACCCGTTGTCACGAGCACATCGTCGGGCATAATAGTATCGCTTTCCTCCGTAATTAGCTCACGTAAAGGCATGATGCCCTTGTGTTCGCCATACGCCAATACGATATTGCTTAGGTCAATATTCAGCTCCTGCAAAGTCCTATCCCTCACTGAACTTTCAGCTAAATTATATCGGATCGTGCTGTATCCCATCTCTTCGGGCGACTCTATTTCTATGGGCATTCGTTTGTAGTGCATAGATTTTATTGTTTTTTGTTAAAATCAAATATACCAAAGCGAAAGTGGTTTTGGAATTTTTTATTTAAGGTCTCAATTGCCTCCATCTTCAGATGGGGGAAAAGAACAGAAAAAATTAACCATTCCAATCCTCCATCTGAAGATGAAGGCAATTGAGACAAGAAATAGAAAATTCCAAAACCACTTGCAGATGAGTATATAAAGACCAATTTGGGTAGATTATTTTTTGTTTAACGCCTAACTGCAATTTCCAAGAATACGGAATTACTAATTTTTGACTATCAATGTTTTCTTTTAATCTCTTTAAAAAAAATTAAGACATAATTTTCACTGATTTTCTCTTCCAAATCTGAACTAAAAAACGCCCCAAACTGTTTGTGTGTTTATGATTCAAAAATCAATATCCATCATGCTACTCATAACCATGCTTACATCAGCCATTGGTTTAGAGTTGTTTCAAACAGCCAATATGCTTTTGAAAGGCGATGCTATTGAATTTGCTTTGGAAACCGATGATGACGCAACCGAAGAATCCGAATCAAAAAAATTAGAAACAAAAGATACTTTCGATAAAGAAATCCTCCAACCTTATATCATGCCTTGCGCTTTTGCAAGCACCATCGAAAAAGCCAAATTATCTACCTTCTATTTGGTGTCAACGCATCAAAACCAACCATCCATCCAAGACCTACCGCCAGAGGCTTGACGTTTTTCTCCTTTAAAATTTAAGTAAATAAAATTACGTAAACAATTGATAACCAATTGTTTATAATATTTTTTTTGCAAGTCCGCTATACCATTTTATAGAATCAAATTTGCAGTCTGATGTAGCGGCGGATTCATACGCCGAATGTCACGTAAGCATTGCTATTTTACGTATCAGGCGGATAAATCCGCCGCTACAAGAGGCTAAAAAGCTCAAAATACAATGCCTTTGGCTTTATCAAGCTGAAAGCATGACTGAGGGGCCCCCGAAGTGTTTTTGAGCCAAAACAAGACTTATTTTTATGGAAAATACCAGCTCATTAACTGCCTTGCAACGGTTTTTTCGTTTGCTAAAAGGCGATAGAAAGGAAATTTCTTACATCTACATATATGCCATTTTTGCGGGCATCATCAACCTCTCGCTGCCGTTGGGCGTGCAAGCCATTTTGAATTTTATTCAAGGCGGCGCAATTTCATCTTCTTGGTGGTTGTTGATAGGCATGGTAACGGCAGGCACATTCTTAGCAGGATTGCTCGTCATCATGCAAATGACCATCAGCGAAACCTTGCAACGCCGCATATTCGTGCGGGTGGCATTTGATTTTGCGGAAAGACTGCCCAACCTCCGAACCGAGTCCATCAGACGGGAACACGTACCCGAATTGGTCAATCGTTTTTTCGATACTTTAAACATCCAAAAAGGGCTGCCCAAAATCCTCATTGACCTCTCAACAGCCCTCATGCAGATTGTTTTTGGCTTGCTTTTGCTCTCTTTTTATCACCCTTTATTCATCTTTTTTGGTTTCCTTTTGTTGATTTTGTTGGTGTTGATTTTTAGATTTACCTATCCAATTGGCATCAAAACGAGCCTCCAAGAATCGAAATATAAATACGAAGTGGCGTATTGGCTCGAAGAATTGGGACGCACTTTACACACTTTCAAATTGGCAGGGAAGAGCGAATTACCACTCCAAAAAACCGACCAATATGTATCTAACTATTTGAATGCCAAAGAGAAACACTTTAAAATTTTACAAATACAATATTTCTCTATCGTCAGTTTCAAGACTTTAGTAACGTTCATTTTGCTCTCTTTGGGCAGTTGGTTGGTCATCAACAATCAAATCAACATCGGACAATTTGTGGCCGCCGAATTAATCATCCTCTTAATTTTAAGTTCATCCGAAAAGCTCATCACGACAATGGAAACGGTTTATGATGTTTTGACTGCC
Organism: Saprospiraceae bacterium; assembly: GCA_043728105.1. GTDB lineage: Bacteria > Bacteroidota > Bacteroidia > Chitinophagales > Saprospiraceae > JAAFJT01. The sequence goes on from JAYTMW010000702.1 coordinate 2,666, forward strand.
ATTGAGAAAATCGGACTCGTCGCCGACATCCCACTCGACAGCGAAAAAGGGATAGATTTTGATACCATGCACTCCGAAAAAGGCATCCAAGTTGAGCTGCATGATGTGAGTCATAAATTTAAAGACAGCCAAAAATACACATTCAAAAACATTAATTTGAACATAAAAGCGGGTGAAAAAATCTGTATTGCGGGTTATAATGGCTCGGGCAAAACAACTTTGGTGCAAATTATTTCGTGCTTTTTGAATGACTATGAAGGTGCAATTTTGTACAATAATATTCCACGAAACAACTTTAATCAACGCACTTTGCGCAGTCATATAGGTGATTTTTCTTCGCAAGAAGACATTTTCAAAGGCACTTTGCTCGAAAATATCGCTTTAGGCAACCCAAATATCGCATTTTCTGACATCGTGAAAGTGACCGAAGCCGTCAATTTAATGCCTTTCGTCAGTCAATTGCCACTTGGTTTTGATACCGTTTTGTTGCCCGAAGGAAAAAATTTACCCCGCAGCATTGTTGCCAAAATCATCCTTACGAGAAGCATTGTATCGAAGCCGAAACTATTAGCCATTGAGGAACTTATGGCAAATATTGAGTTAGAAGATAGGGTCAGAATTGCGGAATTACTCACCCGTAAAGGCAACGAATGGACACTCATAGCCGTCACCGACGACCCAGTTTTGGCTTACGAATGTGATAGAATTTTGATTATGAAAGACGGCGAAATTGTTGAAGAAGGCACTTTTGAGCAAATACAAAAAAGCCCACATTACATTAAAGTTTTTAAAGT
>JAYTMW010000703.1:0-6851 GCA_043728105.1 Saprospiraceae bacterium
ACATCTTGATATACCATAAAACCTTTGCTGATGCCGTCTTCATCTTTATAAAATGAAAACTCAATGCGGTTGCGTAGTTCTAAATTTTTGTTTACTCGATAGGCAAAATGTAGGCGAACTTGGGTGCGGGTTTTGGGTGTTAGCGTGTTCGTTTTAGCGGTATCGGGGCGGGTGGCATTTTGCTCTTTTGTCTTTGTGCGCACTTGAATATACCCCTCAGTATTTTTCGATTTATACTGCATTTTTGTAAAAAACTCTTGTCCGTATGAAGGTGCATCAGCCCTAAATTTGAGCCAATTATGTTGCCACATATCAGCATAAAAAAGAGTTGTCCAACGCTTATTTATTTTATATTCAAAACCCATATACAAGCCTTTTTCATCATTGGCACGTGAAGATTCGATGAAAGGTTGTGCGTTTATAGTTTGATATGTTAAAGAAAAAAATCTATATAAAGTGCTGAAAGACAGCTTTTTATCAAAGCCTATTATCACACCATTGGTTGTAGCCCAACCTCCATTATCACTCAAAGCGGTTTCGCCAAAAACGTGGATATTTTTAAACGTTAATTTATAATCGGTAGAAAAATTGAGTAGTTGTTTTCCTTTAAAACTATTGAAATTATAAGGCTCATTTTGTGGTTCAATTTTTCTATCAAATTGATTAAAAACAGTATTCAATCCAACCGTTCCTTTCCTGTATGTGCGAGCGATACGTCCGCCAAAAGTCATCAAACCAACGGCATTTTTATCGGCAACATCTAAATTAGTGCGATGCAAACCAGAGTTTTGTAAAGTGCTGATGACCAAACTATCGTCTAAATTTGCGGCATCAAAAACCGTTTTCAAATTGCCGTCACGCCGACGATAAGATGCGAAAACGACCCCCTCAGTATTTTGGCTCATTTTGAGACCCAACGCCACACCCCGCATAAAATTAGCTTCATTTGAAGAAGAATATTGACGCAGCGGTGCATTGTTTTTTTCGATGCTCAAAACCAAAGCACTTTTACCTAAGTTGAAACCATTGTCGTGAATCAAACCTTGACCCAAAGCCACGCTATAATCACCTAACACAATGGTTTTCAATACTTTATGTTTTGGATTTATTTTAAAATGCGCACTCCAAAAATCGAAAACGGATGTACCAAAAGCCTCTCCTGCATCTTTTTCAAGCGTAAAACCATAGCTCAAACGAGTGCCAAACGAGTAACGATAACGCATGTATAGCTTATCTTTCTCGCCCAAATAGCCCCCCTCAGTATTTGGCTTCAAATAGCCTTTTGCCGTTTCCAAACGCCGTTCCCAACGCAAAAAGGCTTCGTTTTTACCTTTTTTAAACCAATCTTTTAGGGGCATTTGGAAGTCATTCAACGCACCGTCGCAGGTGACAAAAGGCAAAATTCGATGAATGGTTTCTAAATCTAAAACGGATTGTAGTTCAAGAAGAGCTATGTAATTACCTTGTTTTTCTCGATGATTTAAGATAAGATTTATTTGGTCGAGGGTCAAAATTTTGAGTTGTTCAAAATCAGATTTAGCGGCTTTATTGATGTTTATTGGGTGTCGAATGAAGTCTTGTAGATGCTCAAATTCGGTGTCATAATCAAAGGTATTGTCATCATTGGCAGCTACGGATTGTTCGATGGCATCAGCAAAAACATAGCCTATTGAATCACTTTGGGCAAAAGCGGGAATGTGGAAAAACTGTAAGATTATAGTTACCAGTACGCATGATGCGTGGTGCATCAGACGTGTAAATTTGCTCATAGTTTGTTTTGGATGTTTGGTTTAAAAATTGTTTTCTCACAGAGAGATAGATTATTTTTATCTCTACTTTTTTTTAGCAATTCTGCATTTAATTTTGACCTTGCGATTTCAAATATCCATCAATAATAAACTTCACCTTATCAAAAGGGAGTTTCATGAAATCTACAATTTGCTGAATGGTTTTTCCATCCTTGTAAGCATTGATTACAGGGATTTCTATACCTTCTTCAATAATATTTTGATAAGTAGTCATAGCTTCACTTTTTAATGGTTCATTTAATTTTGACGTTGCGATTTTGAATATTTTTCGATAATTATACGTGCATTTTCTAATGGTAAATCCAAAAAATCAACGATTTGCTGAATAGTATAGCCTTTCTTAAAGGCATTTATTACAGAAAGTTCTTTTTCTTCAATCTTTCCTTCATTTTTTAAATTCTGATAAGTAGTCATAGCTTCACTTTTTAATGGTTCATTTAATTTCGTCTTTGCGATTTCAAATATTCATCAATAATAAATCTTACCTTATCAGAAGGCAGTTTCATGAAATCTACAATTTGCTGAATGGTTTTTCCATCCTTGTAAGCATTGATTACGAGGATTGCAATACCTTTTTCAATACCTTTTTCAATACCTTTTTCAATGCCTTCTTCTCTTCCTTCTTCAATAATATTCTGATAAGTAGTCATAGCTTCACTTTTTAATGGTTCATTTAATTTTTCTAATTCTTTTTTCAAAACAACTCCTTTTAAACTGGATATGTGTTGCAAATATAATAAAAAAGTTTTAAAAAGCATTCTATATTTTTCTTTGGGCAGCGTGTCATTATAGTTATTGGTTAATAGTGACACGAACTCTTGATTGATGTATTCGGTATCTTTGTAATGCTTAAAAGCTAAGAAGATTTTTGTGAGAAAACCCATTTGAAAACCTTTCAAAACCTCGTCGGTATAGTTTTGCAAATTGGTTAACCAATAGTCGAATTTGGGTAAATAAATTAAGAAATCTTCATCAAAATTCTTGAAAAAGGATTGAAAAGGTCTGTAATGCCACTTTTTTGTGCCGTGATACACCACAATCGGGACGATGAGCGTCAAGGTTTCATCATCTTTATATTGTTGATTGTAGCCGCCCGCCAGATATTGCAGCAACTGAATTTGCGGCACTTTTGGTACATCCGTTTTATGCTCAAAAAGAAACGTGATGTATAAATCTATGCCTTCTTTGGTTTTACAATGCCACACCAAATCAGAAAAAAACTCAACCAATTCGGGTGTAATGTAGCTCGTGGGGAGGAGCTTCAAAGTGCTGTAATCCAGTTTTTTGGCGAGCTTTTTATCAAAAAAATTATTGAAATAGGTTTGGGCTATTTCGGGAACGCTAAAACTATCTTTGAAGGCTTTATCGTTGGGGTTGTGAATGTCATTGGCATCGTAGTTTTCTTTTTCGTTTGTCATTTTCAGTCTATCTCATTTTGTATGTGAACAATCTTTGAGTTACAAATATGAAACAAAAAACGGACAGTAGCATCGGTGGTTAAAAATATAAATTGGTAAAATATGATTTTATGTAATTATAAAATTTTAATACCCGCATTTTAAAATATTTTATTCTAAGTTTCGTTCACAAACTAAGGAAAAGAACTCCGCATGAGTTTTATACTCACCTTTGCATTATCAAATTTTTCAATCGTGTTTAATTCGATTTAAAAATACCAATTATCGAACAATTAAATTAATGATGAAGTATAAATGATGAATGATGAATGATGAATTTTATTGTTGTTCAAAATACATCGCTTACACAAATCAAAAAGGGTTTATTTCTTATTTCAAATTTAATGAAAAACAATCTTTCACCTCAATCAAATGAGCAAATTATTAATCTACACCAACATCTAAAAAATTAGTTTTCATTAACTAAAAGCCAATTAATTATGAACTTTAAATTGACCACATTGGGCTTGTCTTTGGCAGGTATCATGGGCGTACAATGCCTATTCGCTCAAACAACGGCTTCTTCGACAGCAAGCACCACGCCCACCGCAACCGAAGCGCAACCCGCACCCCTCAGTATTTCGGGTCAAGTGGATGCCTACTATCGTTTCAGTTCTGCCAAAGCGGCAGGTTTAACTTCTTACACACCCGCTACGAATGCTTTTGGATTGGGTATGGCAAATGTCGCTATTGCGAAAGATGTAGGTAACGTTAGTTTCGTTGCTGATTTGATGTTTGGCCCTCGGGCGGAGGCGACAAACTACACGGATAAAACATCATTGGCTTTTATTAAGCAACTTTATGTGACTTATAAACCTTCGGATAAAATAAAATTTACTTTTGGTAATTTTATGACTTTCGTGGGATACGAGTTGGTAGAAGCAACCAATAATTTTAACTATTCAATGGCTTACAACTACACCAACGGGCCGTTTCACCACACGGGTTTGAAAGTAGATTTTGCATTGAGCGAAAACTTTGGTTTGATGGTGGGTACATTTGGCCCAACTGACAATAAATTTTATTCTGGTACGCCTACTAAAATGAATTTTGGCGGTCAATTATCTTATGTAAATGGTGGTTTCAAGGCTTATTTGAATGCTTTGACGGGTCAAAGCCACAATCCATTTGCTTTGAAAGAATCAAAAGATACGACAACTTCCGATGTAACAACTTTGGACTTAACCCTAAGTTATCAAGTATCGCCAAAGGTTGGTTTAGGATTAAATGTTATCAACAAATCAGCGAAATTGAGTGAAGATAAAAATGCAAAAAGTGCTTCATTTACAGGCATCGCAGCTTACTTAAATTATGCCGTTTCAGATAAATTTATCTTAGCGGGTCGTTATGAAAATTTTAATGATAGCGAAGGCGTTGCTGCACTGAACGCAAAAATTAATGCCTTTACACTTTCAAGTAATATAAAAATTGATGCGCTAACCATTACGCCTGAAATACGTTTTGACTCGGCGGATAAAGCCTTATTTGGGGTTGAAAAATCCGATTTTGCCTTCATATTGGCAACGACTTATAAATTCTAAAAAACCAAACCAAAGAAAATGAGAGACTTTGAAACTTGGAAAGACTCAAACTTCCAATTGTTTCATCGTCTCTCTTTTTCTTTGTAAATCATGTAGCTTACGGATTTATCCGACCTGTGCGATTAAAAACATTCGGCACATCTATCATCTTGAAACCACCGATTTTAATCGGTGAACTATACAAATTCACGGATGCCATCTATCTTCTTTTCAAAAACATAACATATAGTACGTGTAGATGTGATGTTTTTGAAAAGAAGATAGATGTATTTTGTGGTAATTCCTTACCCACCGATTGAAATCGGTGGTTTCAAGATGATAGATGTTTTTAATCGCACAGGTCGGATAAATCCGTAAGCTACAAAATTGCCTGTGACGCAATTTGCAATTGTATTTTGCCAAAGCTCTCATTTTTGAAATAAAATACTGAGGGGTCTCTTTTTTTTTGATAAAACTTCTAAATCTTCAAATACCTCTTTTTTATGGTTTTAAATATAAAATAAGCTATACAAGTTCCACGCAAAGTTTTCTACCTTTGGCAAAATATTCTGATATGTTATGTAATGGATAATTATTATTAGAAAAAATATCAACTATCCATTACCCACCTTTTTTTACACCAATTTTTTACAAAAATACTGAGGGGCCTCTTTGAGAACCCTCTCTTACTTTTTAATAGCCAAACTTCCTTCACTTTAATTTTTTTATTTACAAAACACCGTTTCACCAGTCTTGTAAATCTGTAAAATTTTGCAATCTTATCTAATACCTAATTTTAATAGCTCAAAAATAATTTAACGATTTCAAAATCATAAACCCTTGATTATCAATGGTTTAAATTTTAATTTTTAATTTTTAATTGATACTAAAATGAGTCTTGCCAGAGTAAATGCCCTCGACACGATTTTTAATCGTTCAGAGTTTGATTTTAATTACGCAGAAATGCCCACTGAAAAAATTGCCGATTTCTACGGTGAAAATGTATTCGGTGACGCTGCCATGAAAGCGTACATGGATGAAAAAACGTATCTAAGCGTTAAAGCTGCCATTCAAAACGGTACTAAATTGACCCGTGAAGTGGCGCAAACTGTCGCTGATGCTATGCAAAAGTGGGCGCAAGATAAAGGTGTTACCCATTTCACCCACTGGTTTCAACCGTGGACGGGCAAAACGGCTGAAAAGCATGATTCTTTCTTCAATTTGACGTATGACGGTAAAGTTATCGAGCAATTTGAAGGCGATGCGCTCGTGCAGCAAGAGCCAGACGGTTCTTCTTTCCCGTCGGGTGGTATGCGGGCAACTTTTGAAGCCCGTGGTTACACCGCTTGGGACCCTTCTTCTCCTGCCTTCATTTTTGAAAACAACACGGGTAAAACGTTGTGTATTCCAACCGTATTTTTCACGTACACGGGCGATGCAATGGACTATAAATTGCCGTTGTTGAAATCACAAGCCTTGTTGGATAAAGCGGCTACACCAGTGGCTCAATATTTTGATAAAAATGTTACGAAAGTTACCGCTACTTTGGGTTGGGAGCAAGAATATTTCGTGATTGATGAAGCATTTTATAACCTTCGCCCCGACTTGATTTTGACGGGTCGCACGTTGGTTGGTAAATTGCCCGCTAAAAATCAAAACTTAGAAGATCATTACTTTGGTTCAATTCCAGAGCGTATATATGGTTACATGCGTGACCTTGAAACGGAGGCGCACAAGTTGGGTATTCCCGTCCGCACCCGTCACAATGAGGTGGCACCAGGGCAGTACGAACTTGCGCCGATGTTTGAAGAAATCAACGTGGCGGTTGACCACAACAACTTGTTGATGGATTTGATGGATAAAGTGGCTCGCCGTCATAAATTGGTTGTTTTGATGCACGAAAAACCTTTCGCAGGTGTGAACGGTTCGGGCAAGCACAACAACTGGTCAATGAGTACCAACACGGGTAAAAACCTTTTGGCACCAGGAAAAGAGCCAGGCAAAAACTTGATGTTCTTGACGTATTTTGTGAACACAATTAAGGCAGTTCACGAGTGGGCTGATTT
>JAYTMW010000704.1:0-11975 GCA_043728105.1 Saprospiraceae bacterium
GGGGGCTAAATGTATATCCGAACCCCGCCCACAACCGTTTGACGATTGATTACGCCGTTGACAATCCATCAAAATCAACGACTTATACCATCGTCAATCTGTTGGGACAAGTGCTTTTGCAAGGGAATTGGGCGCAACAAGTGGATATTTCAACGCTGCCCGTCGGGAGTTTTATTATTAAAATTGGCGAAGCAAAGGTGCGATTTGTGAAGCAATAAGGTAATTTATGCGTTGGCTTTTATAAAAATCACTAAGGGGGTGCTATCCATGTTGCGGAAGCACCCCGATCAGTATTTTCCCCCTAAAAAAGCCTTACACCCACACCGCAAATACCTTTTTGCCATTTGCCCGAATCCAGCCTTTTTTCCACGTTTTTTCTACGTTTTGTTCAAAAACAACCAAATAACCTTGCTCTTGATGTTGTCTATCTAAATAATCACCGAGTTGCACCAAGCCTTTTTTGTGGGCTGCATTGCCTCGCCACATTTTGAGTTCGATGATGTATTTATGTTGAAAAAAACTGACCGCAATATTCATGCGGCGTTCTTCCGAAATTTCAGGTTCTTTAAACGCATGGCCTTTACCGTTGATAATCGGTTGGAGGAACGCCAAAAAGATGAGACGACCATTGCGTTCAATAAAACTATCATCTTTTTTGCTATATTCAATGTGCATCAGCTCTTGAAATTTGAGCAAAACCTTCCGCATATCGAGGGCATTATTGGCTAAAAGATAAGGTTCTGATGTGCCGATGTAGAGTGATTGCCCGCTTGTCATCGTTTTAGAGGTCATGTAATTAGCGATAATTTCTCGATAAATACGGTTCTGAATCATCAAGCCTTCTGGCCCTTCGCTTACGATGCCATGTTGCAAAGCAAAATGAATAAGAGGGTCATGGATATTGTAGTTAAAATGCTCATTTTCAATGACTAATTTGTAAACAAGACGATATAATTCAGCATCATTTTCCAAATTTTTAATCAATGTGTCAAAGTTTGTGGTACTTCTTGGTGCTTTTATCAATTTATCCGCCGCCGTTTCGATGTCGAACTCCGTCCAAACTCTTTCCGCTTTCTTGGGCATAATGTCTTCATCCATAATTTTACACATGGCACTGACCAAAAACGGATAACCCGAAGTGTAATAAAACAAAGCATCGGCAACAGCTTGAAAATCCATTGTCACGTTTTGCTCTTGGGCGTAATCTTGCAACATTGGTACTATTTCATGGGGCAATAATTCCATGACGACATTAAAATCGGCGGCAATATTCCACGGCGAATTGTATTTAGCTTCTTCATCAGGACGAAGTTTTACTTTCAAAGATTTGACATCATAAAGTCCCGCTAAAACAATTGAATGAAAAGTTGGGAAAGTTTCACGCTCCAAATACTTGTTTCTTAGCATGGCTAAAAAACTGATAAACAACTGATTATTACTACTTTTATCTACTTCATCAATCAATAAAATTACTTTTTTATCGGCTTTGATGACCATCTCGGTAATGAAATCCGCTACCAGTTCAAGACTATCTATTTTTTCAGATTGTTCTTTTATCCAATCTGCCAAATTAGGTGCGTAAGCGGTGGCGTAACGCCCTAAAACACGGACAAAACCCGATGCAAACGTAGGTTCGTCATTAAAAATAGCGTCACCAATGCCTTCAAAACTGGTGTTGAGAACAATGTAATCACCCGATTGTCGCAGCGCATCGGAGAGCAAATACAGCATCGTCGTTTTGCCATATTGACGGGGGCGATTGATGGCAAAATACTTCCCCTTTTCAACCAAATTAATTGCTGTATCAAATTTAGTTGACACATCCGCCATATAGTGCTTGTGAGGAAAGCAAGTACCTGTTACGTTAAATTCTCTTGTCATTTTCTTTTTTTTATTCGAAAAGTATTTGCAAAGCTACACAGTTATTTTTTGATAAAAAATCAAAGACGTGTTCACAATTTTCTTCTCTTGATTATATCCTCAAGAAAAACCTTCGGACAAAATCCCCCTTGCTTCGGACATAAAAAGGCATCATTCGTCCTCAAAAGTTAGGAAGTACGCATAAAATTTTACAAGTTTGTAATACAAAAAACAAAATGAATTTATTTTCATTTTTTGGAAACTATATGTTATCCTTAATAGTGCTTACACAATAAACTTACACCAGATGAAAACATATTCCCTCGTTGCTATCGTCATTTTGCTTACCCCCTCAGTATTGAAGGCTCAACGGACGGATATTGGACAATTGGAAAGCCAATACCTCGCTGCTTCTACATCTGAACGAGTGACAGCGTTGAGTGAAGCCTATCAAAATCAAGCGCAATGGTTTAAACAAAGCCCACAATTTAGCCTTGATAGTATTTTTTTTTACTACAAAAAAGCCATTGACTTGCTCGAAAGCACACAGCCTTTGCCGTACCAAAATTTAGCAAAAATCCATTGCGAATTGGGCGAATTCAGTAATCGTACTTCTGAATTTGCAAAGGCAGAAGCGCAGGCGAATAAAGCGGCTTTTTATTTTCAGCAAGGCAATTTGCAAGGAGAAAAGCTCAAAATGCTTGAATTTGATATACTGAATTTGCAAGCTATGTGTAAAGTGTATGACTATCCCGAAGAAGCGCTTAAAATTATTGAACCCGCTTGGCGTATGTTTCAAGATGAGGCAACACCCGAAACACAAGCTAAACTATTGAGAAGCAAGGGACTATTTTATAACATTTATATAGAAGCATCCGTCAATGATATGCAGTTGGTGTCCGTATCGTTTTTAAAAAAATCAGTACAACTTTATGAATCTTTTCATAAAACGGAACACAGCGATGCCCTGTTTAAAGTCTATGAAATATTAGCGTGGCACTACGGAGGACACGCAAAATTGGATTCATGCGATTATTATTTTGATAAAATGAAGCAATTATTGCCCATTTTAAGAGATCCGATTGCCGCCAATAGATATTATTCGCTTAGGGGCAATGCTTTGAGCCGTCGAAAAGAATATACCGAAGCAAAAACGCATATCTTACAGAGTTTGAAATTGTGTGACACTTATCGTTTGAAACATACCAGTATTTATCGGTTCAACCAAAACCTGATGGGCGTTATTGCCATGAATCAAGGACAATACGACACTGCCGTCGCTTATTTTACGACGGCTAATGGCTTGGCTATACGTTTCAATCACAATGATAAAAAGGTTTTTTTTGAACACATGGCGGAATTGAATGAACTGAAAGGTGATTTCGCTAAAGCCTTATTTTATCACAAAATTTATACGGATTCTGCAACCGCCGAGCGTGACCGTGCCTCATTAGAGCTTTTGGGTAAAAGCGAATTGAAACTAAACGTACAGAGTCAAGAAAAAGAATTAGCTCAAAAACGGACGCAGCAAAATATCTTTATAGCGGCAATTCTACTCAGCACTCTGCTAACAGGTTTACTATATCGTAATTATAGATTAAAACAAAAAACCAATCAGCAATTAGCCAATCTGAATGGGGCATTAGAAGAAGTGAATAAAGATTTAGCCACTAAAAATACGTTGCTCGATAAACGCAATGAGGAGAACGAATTGCTCTTAAAAGAAATACATCATCGGGTGAAAAACAACCTCGAAGTCGTGTCGAGCCTTCTGCAATTACAGACGGCGCAAACTGACGACCCTTCCATACAATCGGCGATGTTGGCAAGTCAAAACCGTGTGCAATCTATGGGCATCATTCACCAAAAATTGTATCGAGGCGAGCATTTGGCAGCGATAGAAATGCAGGATTATTTTGTTGATTTGAGCGAAAGTATCCTCGATTCTTTTAGTGCCGAAGGGCGAATTAAAATTGAATGTAATATGCCTAAATTGGTTTTAGACGTGGACACGGCTATTTCTATTGGCTTGATAACCAATGAGTTAATAACGAATGCTTTGAAATATGCTTTTATCGACAAAGAACACGGTGCCATAAATATCAGCTTAACGGAAGAGCGAAACGATAAAAATGATCCAAATACTGAGGGGTCTCTCTTGTTGAAAATATCGGACGATGGCATCGGCAAACCAGTTGATGGCAAAGCACACGGCACAGGTTTTGGCACACAATTGATTAATCTGTTGACTATTCAATTGGATGGAAAATTGATTTATGAAGTCAACCACGGGACGATTGTTTCGCTCGCATTTAAAAAACCGAAAGCAAGGGTAATGGACTTATAAGTTCATGACTTGATTTTGATTTTAAAGCTAAGGAGGCCCCTCAGTATTTCATGTTTTTCTGTACTAAAAAAGCTTCGGACAAAATTTCCCTTGCTTCGGACAGAAAAACCCTACGTTCGTCCTCAACTGTTAGGAAAGTGATATATAAAATTCGATGTTTGCATCAACAAAAATAAAATCTATAGTAACAAGTAAATAATAAATAGGTCATTTTTTTTGAAACACATAGGCACAACTTGTCCCGAAGCAATCGGGATAGGACACATAGATTTCAGAAATATTTTTTATAACTAATTGAAAATCAAGCAAATATATATTGTTCTATGTGTCCTATGTGTTTTAAAAAAAACTTCAATTAGACCATGTTATTTTTTACTCTTTATATAAACAATTATTTTTTAAATTTCTAACAAACATTTTCAAATGAAAAACAATCGTTGTTTCGCCTTGATGCAAACCTAAAATTGAAAAACAGATGGTCGAACTCTATAAATACTGAGGGGATATCCGTCCGAATTTCTTTGTAAACTTGGCGCATTTAAAAACCATAAGCAAATGTTTGAGGACGAACGATGCCTTTTTCTGTCCGAAGCAAGGGGAATTTTGTCCGAAGCTTTTTTTGGGAAAAAATACTGAGGGGGTAATCACTAAGGACTGAAACAGAAATAAACTCCACCATTTAGTTCTACTTTGGCACTCTAAAACAGAAAAAGGGCTAAATGGATTGATTGATTTTTTAAAAAGAAAAATTTTAAATTTTTCTTTTTAAAAAATCAATCAATCCGAGAAAAACTCCCCTTTAGCACGCCTCCCGAAAGCATTCGGGACAGTGAGTAAATATCTCATGTTGTAGAGTGCCAAAGTAGAATTAGGAGAATTATTTTTTTGAGTAAGGGAATTTGTAAACAATAACATACCCACCATGTATTTGAAATTATTGAGTCATTAACTCGTTGTCTTTGGGTAAATTATTTTTTACAAATTCCCTTAGCCATTATATTTCTTAAGCGATGTGCCCGATATTATTTGAAAATATAATGTCTCATTCAAAAAAATAATTCTTACAAATGGTGGACTTTATTTCTGTTTCATTCCTAAGACTTTTCTCCATTAAAAGCCAAATAAATAACCGATAAAATACCCATAAATATCCCCATTGCCAAGACTTCATCGGGTTTTAATTGAAACAACAACCAAATAATAACAACCAATGCGATGATGGGAATTGTTAAGCCGCCATAGAGTTTGAAAGAAGTGGTGGGTACTATTTCTTTTTTTAATTGACATTTAATCACCGCTAATACTACGCCCAGATGTATCAATAAAATGGAGGCGGTTGCTAAGATAATTAATTGCTGAAAACCACCCGAAATAGCCACCAAAAATGCCATGCCGCAAAACACAATTATAGACCAATAAGGCGTGGCATATTGTGGATGAATCTTAGATAAAAAATGTGGTAATGCTCCGTCTTTTGCCCCCGCATAAAGGGTTCGTGGAAATAACAGCACGACTGAATTGAGTGAGCCAAAGATAGCTAATACAGAACAAATTGTTAGTAAAGTAACGCCGAAGTTTCCGAAAAGCACACCCGCTACTGCCGCCAAAGGAGCTTCTTTATGATTCAATATATCACGCCCCAACACGCCTTGTGCGACGAGTTGAATGAGGCAATAAAACACAATAATCGTTACAATACCCAAGAGCAAACCCAACGGCGCAGTTCGATTAGGATTCTTCATTTCGCCACTGATATTGACCGACATTTCGCCGCCCGTGAATGCAAAAAACAGGATTAAAGAGGCTTCGCCGAGGCTTTTAAAAGTGGGTAATTTTTCCCAATGCAAATTATCAGATTTAAGATAAAACAGACCGACAATAACCAAAAGCACAAGTGGTAATGCTTTTATGAGTGTAATAAACTTTATCACATTCATGCCTTGTTTTATCCCTTTAATATTAAAAAAAGCACAAAATCCAAGCAAAATCATAAAGAAAAGTCCTCTAAATAACACATTTCCAAAAATCGGAAAAGACACCGACAACACGTCTGCTATGCCATTGACAAACGCCGCCGACACCAAAACACCGCACCCAAACCACACCAGCGAATTGCCGATAAAACCAATAAATTTCCCAAAAGCATTTTCCATGTACGTGTATGCCCCGCCCGTGCTTGTGATGCGGCTACTCACCTCTGCATAACATAAAGCGATGCATAAAAACAAAGTGCCACACAAGATATAAGCCATGAAACTGACATTGCCCAAGATGCCCGCAATGAGGGCGGGCAATAAAAATATACCACTCGCTATGGATATATTCACCACATTTATGGCGACATCTAAAATACCGATTTCTCGTTTTAATTCTTCTGGTTGTTCGTTTTTCATTTTCAACTTTTTGTTTTAATTTAGACGTAAAATAGTAGGTATTTTAAGGGGAGCAAATATGCGTTATTTTAATTTTATTATTGCTTAATTTTTAAAAAAATATGATGCCTTTGGCTTCATCAAGCTGAAAGCATGACTGAGGGGGGTACGTATATCTAAACCTAATAATTACAAACAGTCATCAGTAAATAATTAACATAATAAATTTCGATTTATAACACCTTGCCGAGACACTTTCATTTGGGTTAAAAAGATATTAATAGAGTGTTTGTTACAGAAAAATAAAGGAAATGTAAGTTATGAAGGAAATTGTTTTAGTTTTTTTGATATTAAAGTGTTATTTTTAATAAAAAACATAATTTTGTACAATCGAACAAACTAAATGTCTTGCATAGACATCCATAATAGATTAAAGTCAAAGATGATTACAAAAATAGAAGTAAACGGTTTTAAATCTTTAAAAGATTTTGAACTCACATTAAATAGCGGTTTAAATATTTTGGTCGGCCCTAATGGTTCGGGTAAAACGAATATTGTCTTGTTTTTTGAATTTTTATCGAAAATAGTAACAATGCCCGTTAGTGAAGCCATTACGGAAATGGGTGGATTTGGCTTTGTTTTTCAAAAAACAGAAAAAGGATTTGTAGATAGTATTAAAGTAAAAATAGAAGGAGAGGCTTATGATAATAGACTCAAAGATAAATTCACTTACACTTATTCTTTTGAGTTAGAACTTTCAGACGATTCGGAAAATATCCTTTATGCAAATCAAGAATTATTAATTATTAGTGATACTCAAAATTCAATTTTTAATCTTAATCCAGAAACAGGTTATATTGAAGGAAAATCACATGATTCTACAGCAACCGATAATGCAAGGCGTAACGAAATTCTAAAAGATATTTTGGATCAGTACCAATTAAACTTCTTTCAAGAATCTATATTAGGAGCTAAATATTTTTCTGCTTTTTATTTCAATATCTCAAATGATTTAAAAGGCGGCGAAATTTTTAATATCATACCCAATCGCATTCGAGAACAAGAAAATGCTGTTAGTTCAAAAGGGATTCAAAGTGATGGTTATGGATTGAGTAAAACACTTTATGAAATGCAACGGGGCAACGGTAGTAGCTCTAATTACAATGAAAGCAATTTTAAAAAAGCCATTGCTTATTTAAAAATTGCGAATACATCTGTTAGTGATTTAACGATTGAAAAAGACGATTTTAATAGCAAATTAGTACCAAAAGTGTATATTAAATCGGGTGAGCATACCTCAATTTTACCTTTGGCTTTTTTGTCTGATGGCACTTTAAAATGGTTGACATTGGTAACTGCCGTATTGACTTCTGATAATATTTTTTGTATCGAAGAACCAGAAAACTACTTACATCCGTGGATGCAAGCGGAAATGTGTACGCTCATGCGGGAACATTTAGATGCGAAAAAAGAAGCGGCTTTTATCTTAATGACGACGCATAGCGAAACCCTTTTGAATGCAGCAAAACCAGAAGAAATAATTGTTGTTGATATGAAAAACGGTGTAACACGTGCCTTACGTGTTGAAAATCCAGATTTATTACGTGAAATAATCTCCGATTCGGGCTTTGGATTGGGGCATTTATACTTAACCAATTCTTTGAGTGAATTATGAATCCAGCCTTTATCGTTGACGGTTTTACCGAATTAAACATACTTCAAAAACTCTGTCCTAATCAACCCATTAGGCGTTCTATAAACGGAAAAGACGTATCTTTAAAAAAAGCGGCCGAACAAATTGTAGCCATTATTCGATTGTTGAATAATCGTAATTATCCAATCGTTATTCTAACGGATAGAGAAAAACGCAACGACGATTTTGTGAAAATTGCCGACGATTTGAAGCGTGAAATTGATGAAGCTTTGACTAAGAAAGGCATTGTCGTGGACATTCGTATAGGCGTTGCCGATAGAATGATTGAAAATTGGATACTCGCTGATGCTGATGCACTCAATAATCATCCCGAAATCCCTACTGAAACGGATGGTATTAGTGGTAAAAGTTGGATAAAAAAAATAAAATCCAATTACAGCGAAACTGCCGATGGTCCTGATTTATTCTTAAAAGCGGATGCTTTAAAGATATACACACAGTCACCAAGTTTTAAGCATTTTGTTGATCAATTGAAAGATTTGGATTGCTTTTATCTTAATTTTAACCCATAAAAGAATCCTATCCATAAAAATCATAAGCCTTTTGAGCAACACACTCAAAAGGCTTTTTTTGTCAAAAATACTGAGGGGGGTGCTTCTCTTTCTACAACACTTTTATTTGGTTTTCATGAATGGTTTAGGCATCTAATAAATGACATTATTGCTTCATCCTCTTCAAAAGTTTTAAAAGTATTTCCGCTTTATTCATGCCCATTTCGTTGTCAACATATACCACGGTGCTGGTTCAATTGGCTAAAATAACGGGGATGATTTGATGGGTTGGGATGGCCCCTCAGTATTTTTATCCATTTCAAGGTTTCGTATTATGAAATTTGTATCTTCTTAACCGAAGTCAATGAAAACAACCCTTTTAGTCTTGACCTTTGTGCTTTCAAATATATTTTTCATTTAAAAAATTAACGATTAATGAAAGCAATAGAGTATAAAATGTACGGCGAACCTGAAGTTCTGATGCTTCAAGAAATAGGAAAGCCTCGCCCCAAGCCGCATGAGGTATTGATTAAAGTTCATGCAACCACTGTCACTTCCGCAGATATTATGATGCGAAAAGGCAAACCCGTGATTGGTCGGCTCTATTTGGGTTTTAAAAGACCGAAAAGACCAATACTCGGTTTTGAATTTGCTGGCGAAATTGTCGAACTTGGAAAAGATGTTACCTTATTTAAGGTCGGTGACAAGGTTTTTGGCGGCACAACGACTTTGGGTTCTTATGCGGAATATGCCTGTGTCAGCGAGAAAGATGTCCTAACGACGATGCCCGACAATATTAGCTATGAGGAAGCCGCACCTGTGACAGGTAGTGCCGTCACGGTTATGGATTTCTTAAAAGGTAAAGCGAACATTCAACCGAACCAAAAGGTACTTATCAATGGGGCTTCGGGCGGTGTCGGTACTTATGCCGTTCAAATAGCTAAAAGTTTTGGCGCAGAAGTGACGGCTGTTTGTAGCACAAGCAATGTGGCTATGGTCAAATCATTGGGTGTAGATACCGTTATTGACTACACAAAAGAGGATTTTACTAAAAATGGTGTGCAATACGACATCATTTTTGATACGGTCAACAAAAGTTCTTTTTCGGAATGTAAAAATTCGCTCACGCCAAAGGGTATTTATATGCCAACTGTTTTATCTGCAACTCTTTTCCTTCAAATGATTTGGACATCAATAATTGGTGGTAAAAAAGTGAAATCTTCATCTACTGGATTGCAGCCTGTTAAAGACCGTTTAAATTATTTGATGGAGATAAAAGAGCTCTTAAAAACAGGGAAAATCAAAACGGTAACCGATACACATTATCCTTTAGCGCAGATGACAGCCGCACATACGTATGTGGAAAAAGGGCATAAAAAGGGAAATTTAGTTATTACAGTACAATCATAAGCCTATTTGGATGCGTGGATGCGTTTTCTAATTCGACTCAACGATTCGGGTTTAACGCCAATAAAACTTGCCAATTGATATTGAGGAATTCTTTGAATTAAATCGGGTCTTGATTGTAGCAAATTTAGATACCGTTGTTCAGGTGATTCCGTTAAAAAGGAGGTCAATAATTTCTTTTGCTCGGCAAAATCAGCTTCCACTATGACCCGTGAAATGGTTTCAAATCTGGGAAAGCGTTTAAACATTTCTTGGGCTTGTCTTTCATTGCCAACACTCACGGTGGTGTCTTCAACACAAACCAGATTATGTGTTGTTGGTTTTTTAGAGCCAAAGTTATTCAGTGATATGACCCATTGTTCTTCTGTAAAAAAATTGGTCGTTTTTTCTTCTCCGTCATCTAAAATATATTCTCTAACACAACCTTCCAAAATAAAATAGGTATCAATGGATACTTGTCCCTCTTTTAGAAGAAAAGCCCCTTTTTTGAAAGTCTTAATGCACATACTTTCTACAATAGCTTTTGACTCTTCGTCTGAAAGAGGAGATATTCGGGAAAAATATTTTATCAACTTATTTTCTATTGCCTCCATTTAAAAGGTTTATAAAAGTGATTGTTTTTGACAAGCAAGTTCAAATATAGCTATTTTTTATTCACACCTCAAAAACAACGTTGTCGAAGACTTAATTATCATCAAAGCGTCCCAGCTCGCATTATATGTATGTTCGTAAGAGATTTGACTTCGATATACATTGTATTGTATATATTTTACGAATATAAAATATTATAATTTTATAAGTAGTTGAAAATCAATAAATTAAGCTAAAATACTGAGGGGGGTGCATAGAAATAAAAAAAAGCAAAAGCCTTTTGAGCGACACACTCAAAAGGCTTTTTTTTCCAAAAATACTGAGGGGGGTATTATACCTCTTTGTCATTATAAAATTTAGATTAATAAAAAATCTTTAATTAAACACCCATTTACGAACATAATTAATCAACAGTTTATCATTTTACCGCCTAAAACATTTAACTTGCACGCAGAGAAAAACTTTACACTACAATCCTTTATTTAATAAAGTTAAACCAATATTTATAGATTTGTTCACTGTAAATTAATAACCAAAATGTAAACAATAGTATGAATCCTACTTACTCATACATAAATATTAAACCAAATGAATGAACAAAACAATGTTGGCGGCGAATTTTTCAAATACCTATTGAGCTATAAATTCTATGAAAAGGATTTAGACTATTCGTTATTGGATAAACATCTGTCTGTCTTACAAACTTTCGCTTCGATTGGTAATTCAGGCATCGGGGTGTTTGATATAAGCAAACGAAATATGGTTTTTTTCTCTGTCAACTATGGGCAGCAATTAGGCTATGTTCCATCAGATTTTGAGGAGTTAGGTCAAGTATTTTTTGATAGCAAAATGCACCCAGAAGATAAGCTAAAATTAAGTTCAAATGGCATTGCCACTTTAAAAATATTCAACAATTTTTCCAACGAGGAAAAGTTTAAACACAAATTAATCAATGAATATAGGATGTTAAACGCTCAAAATAAATACACTCGCCTTATTGAACAGTTTCAAGTTTTAGAATTAGATAAGACAGGGCAGATATGGCTTACAGTTGGTTTTGTTGATATTTCACCACATCAAGAAGAATATGAAGGCATTAAAAGTCAATTGTTCAATTTTAAAACAGGACAAATGGTCTCTTTTGATATTGTCCCAAAAGTAGAGGTTGAATTAACAAAAAGAGAGGTAGAAGT
>JAYTMW010000705.1:0-5280 GCA_043728105.1 Saprospiraceae bacterium
CTGTGGGGTTCGCCAGGCATCGGCAAAACCACTTTGGCGAACATCATCGCCAACATGTCGAAACGGACTTTTTTTCAATTATCCGCCATCAATTCGGGGGTAAAAGACGTGCGAGAAATCATTGAAGAAGCCAAACGCAGCAAGTTTTTCAACAGCCTAAATCCCATACTTTTCATCGACGAAATCCACCGTTTTTCAAAATCGCAACAAGATTCGCTCTTGGGTGCGGTCGAAAAAGGCATCGTTACGCTCATCGGGGCGACCACCGAAAACCCCTCTTTTGAGGTCATTCCTGCCCTACTTTCAAGGTGTCAAGTCTATGTTTTGAAGGAGTTAGAAAAAGACGATTTGATACGATTAATCAACAACGCCTTAGAAAAAGACGAGTTCTTAAAAGGTCGAAATTTGAAAATAAAAGAGTACGATGCGATGCTACAATTGAGTGGCGGAGACGCTCGAAAACTACTCAATATCTTAGAATTAGTCGCTGAAAATGTGGAGAATATTGTTGAAAACAGTGAAAATACTGAGGGGCCTGTTTCCACGCAATCCATTGATAATGAATTGGTTATACACTTAGTTCAACAAAATATTGTCCGTTACGACAAGTCGGGTGAGCAACATTACGACATCATTTCCGCCTTCATAAAATCCATCCGTGGCTCTGATCCTAACGCCGCCGTTTACTACCTCGCCCGCATGTTAGAAGGCGGCGAAGACATCAAATTCATCGCCCGCCGTTTGGTCATTTTAGCCTCCGAAGACATCGGTTTGGCGAACCCAAATGCCCTTTTGATGGCAACTACAACCTTCACGGCAATTCATCAAATCGGAATGCCCGAAGCCCGAATCATATTAAGCCAATGCGTTATATATTTAGCCACATCCGCCAAAAGCAATTCCGCCTATTTAGCGATTGACAACGCCCTCGCCAAAGTGCGAGAAACAGGCAATTTGTCCATCCCATTGCACCTACGAAACGCCCCCACAAAACTGATGAAAGAACTCAACTACGGCAAAGGCTACAAATACGCCCACGATTTTAAAGACAATTTCGCCCAACAAGAGTTTTTACCCACCGACATTGAAGGCACGGCATTTTTTACCCCCTCAGTAAATGCGACCGAAAATGCCATTCGGGAACGTTTGAAGGGGCTTTGGAAAGAGAAATATGGGTATTGATGTATCGTCGGTTTTAACCGCCGCCGAGAAGACAACTTATTGATTATCAACACCTTACGTGACATTCGGCGGATGAATCCGCCGCTACAATAGGTTCCCACAAACACCAACATCTGAATCCAAACTTTCCCAATTAGATAATTTTTTTTTAAGAAAAACGAAGAGGTAATTTCCACCCACCTTTGATGTAACATTTCGAATAAATCGAAGCGCAAAACACCCTACAAAAACCAAATTTTCCACAAAAAAACGAGAAGAAATAACGGTTTTAAATTTAATGTTTTAGTTTTGCAAACATCAACTACAAACTATCAATTTATCCATTATCAACCATAAACTATAAACTAATTATGAGCCTATTACACCACGACCTCGCCAATCTACAAAAAAAAGTAGCACAATACAAAACCGTTTTAGACAACACAACCCAATACCGTCTCGCATGGAAAACGGAACTTAAAACGTTCATAATCAATCAGTTGCGAGCACTTATTGACGCAAGTGGCATGACTGCAACGGTTGAAGAACGAGGCGAAATGGGCAATATGGAAGCCGTGATTTTGTCAATGGGTATCAGCGAAAGCGGCTTGGCTGAGCCCCTCAGTAAAACCATGAACCGACAGCTCATTAAAAATAATGGCTCGCTTATCTATCAACAACTCTTCAACGGCAAGATTTTAGTGGCCATAAATTTGCCCTATATTGAAAAATATGGGCAGCAACCGCCCGCCAAAACACTCGCCATTTATCGCCCCGAAGAACTCAAAGAACCCTATATTTTGCAACATGTCGAAACATTCATCAGTGACATCACACATTGGGAAGATTACGATGATGACTTAGTTGACCCGAATCAACGCATTGGTTTTAAAGTCAATTTTGAAGGGAATAAGTAGTTGACCCACGTATCAATCAATTTCTCGATTTCAACCAATTAAAATCTGATTTAATGCGTAATTTATTGATCATCATACTTTTATCAAGCATATCACTAAACATAAACGCCCAACAAGAACGCTACTCACGGGTAAAAGTGAACATGCACGGGAAGAATATCGAGGACATTGCTCGCTTAGGTTTGGAAGCCGACCACGGTTATTTTGTACCCGATTACTTTTTCATAAACGAATTTTCGGAGCATGAATTGACCCTTTTGAATCAAGCGGGTTTCTCGTATCAAATAATTGTGGAGGATGTTTATCAAGCATTTTTAAAGCAAAATGAGCCAAAAAAGGGCTTAATACTGAGGGGGCCTCTCGCCGCTTGTGAGTCCAAAAGATATGCTTACAAAACACCCAAAAATTATCGGGAAGGCGCAATGGGTGGCTTTTTCACATATTCCGAAATGTTGTCCATTTTGGACTCCATGCGTTTGCTCTATCCTAATTTAATTTCTGCAAAAAAAACAATTAGCGATACCCTCAAAAGCAATGAAACCCGCCCCTTGCATTGGTTGCGCATTTCGGACAATCCGACCGTGGATGAGAACGAACCCGAAGTGCTTTACACGGCTTTGCACCACGCCCGTGAGCCGCAAAGTTTGGCGCAAATGCTTTATTTTATGTGGTATTTATTGGAAAATTACGCAACGGATGCTGAGATAAAATACATTGTGGATAATTCTGAAATGTATTTTGTGCCGTGTATCAACCCCGATGGTTACGTTTTTAATGAGTCAACAAACCCATTGGGCGGTGGTTTTTGGCGAAAAAATAGAAGGAGTAATACTGACGGAACGGCGGGCGTAGATTTGAATCGAAATTATGGTTTTAATTGGGGTTTCAACAACGTCGGTTCTTCCAATCTTACGAGTAGTGAAACCTATCGTGGTACTGCCGCTTTTTCAGAACCCGAAAACCGTTTGATGCGCCTTTTTTGCAGCCAACACCAATTTCAATTGTCCTTAAATTACCACGCTTTTAGCAATTTGTTGGTTTATCCGTGGGGTTTTTCGGATAAATTAACACCCGATTCGACCATTTTTGTCGGTTTTGCAAAGGCATTTACCCGTGAAAATGGGTTTTATGCGGGTACAGGCATCCAGACGGTCGGCTACAACGTCAACGGTGATGCCGACGATTGGATGTACGGTGACACGATTTCAAAGAAAAAAATGTTTTCGTTTACACCCGAAATTGGGCCTCAATATTATGGTTTTTGGCCGCCACGTCAAGCTATAATTGACTTAAATAAAACGACCATTTTACAGAATTTGACCGCCCCACTCCTACTCCAAAATTATGGTTTGGCTACCGATGCGACCCCTCAGTATTTGGCGACAAAAACGGGTAAAATAAAGTTCGATGTGCAACGGCTTGGTTTGCAAAACGGTGCATTGACCTTGACGCTCAAAAGTGGCAACGCAAATGTTGTAAGTATAGGCGCATCAAAGAGTTATACATTAAAACAATTCCAAACTGTTTCCGATAGCATTGATTATTCGTTAAAAACGACACTCAAAGGTGGTGAAGAAATCCTAATTTTAATGAGTGTGTCAAACGGCATTTACACGCACACGGACACGCTACGCAAGACTTTTGGCAATCCTTTACGTCTGCTTTACGACCCTTGCGACAACCTCAATAATTGGACGATTCAAGGCTCTTGGAATGTTTCTGCCGAAGATTATAATTCAGAATACAGTTGCATCACCGATTCGCCTACTTCATTTTACGCCAACAATGTGAAAGCCAATTTGACGAGTAAAAAAGCGATTATTCTGCCAACTGCCGTTCCAAAAATTGTACTCAAATATGCTGCAAAGTGGGATATTGAATACATAAATGACTATGTTACGCCTTATATTTCAACAAACGGTACTACTTTTACCCCTATTTGTGGGAAATTAACCCGTTCCAGCAACAAAATCAGCAATCTCAACGAACCTGTTTATGAAGGTTTACAACGCACGTGGCAGCAAGAAGAATTTGATTTAACGGCTTACGCAGGGCAAGGTATTTGGTGGCGTTTTGGCTTCAATTCGGACGCAGGTACACAAGCCAACGGTTTTTTATTCGATGATTTTGAGGTCTTGGTTTCAACAATTGATAAAACAAGTTTAGGTTATTTGGATGACAATAATTTCACGTTAAGCCAAAGTTCACCCAACCCAATGACGCAATTTACCGACATTAACATCCATGCTGATTTCCAAAAAAATAAAAATATTCAACTCATCATCACCGATGCTTTGGGCAAAGAAATAGTGAGACAAGTGGTTGATAATCAACAAGTTAGGCTCAATACTGAGGGGTGGCAAACGGGCGTTTATTTTTATTGTATTGAGTATGATGGTTTGAGGTCGAGGGTAAAAAAAATGGTAAAAATGTAATTGTAACACCCTTATTATGTATTTTTTTTTAAGTAAAATAAGAAAGAGGTACCGTATTGGATTGCCGAACAGGATTGCCGAATAACGCAAAGTAGTACGTCTTATATGTTCTTAGAATTAATCTTGGGAAAATTTAAAATCTGTCCATTACACACATCTTCAAAACGCTAAGAAAAATGTGTCATTGCGAGGAGGTACGACGAAGCAATCTGTCATTTAATTCCGATTCTTCCTCTAAATAAGTAGAAATAGTTCATGAAATAAGCAATGTAGAAAGTTTTGACGAAAAAAATCCTGCGAAAACTAACAGATTGCTTCGTCGTACCTCCTCGCAACGACACATTTTTCTTGGCGTTTTGGTCTTGTGGGTAATGGTGACAATGCCAAATCCAACCCACAATGCTAAAAATCTTTGAATTACTTGATATGTAAAATCGAAGCACGGAGGAAACTACCTCTTCGTTTTTCTTAAAAAAAAACACCCAATATGGTTTATCTGGAAAATTCCTAATCCAATTTCAGTTGTGTATATTGCCACTCAATTTTATCTCAAACTAAAATGCTCACGATGAATAAATTAATGTCGTTTATTTTATGCTGCTCTTTTGCAATTGCGAATGCTCAATTCGACAACAATGTCATGAACCTCATCACGCCCATCCAACTGCAAGGCGCATCCACGGAGGTTTTGCTCGACGATTATTTTATGGATGTTTCCAAAATCAAATCCGCTTTAATTGGCAATGGTTTGAGCGTGCTTTTGGCGC
>JAYTMW010000706.1:0-3188 GCA_043728105.1 Saprospiraceae bacterium
ATTTTACGTTCTTGTAATGTCGTCATACTTATTTGTTTTTATGTAAATATGACACGACTTTTTTGTAATTTGGGTGACACGACTTAATTGTAATTAACAGGGGGTAAAATTTATAACTAATTGATTGTATAATAATTACAATTTAAATTTAGATTAAATATCTACCTAATCCTCAATCGCCCACTTTTAAACACACAAAATTTACCCACAATTTTATCCTTAAAACTATCCATAATAAATTTCATTGCTTCAACTTTTTCGTCGCCATTGGCATCTTCAAGCCGTAAAAGTAATACGCCTTTGTGTGCTTTACTCGAATGATAAACCAACTCGCCGAAATCTTTATCCATAGTGATGACCATGCGTTTTTCACTTTCTGCAATTGCAAGAATATCCGAATCAGACATATTCGGGTCAATCAAAGTAATAAGTTTGGCATCATACCCTTCATTCGTAAGGTATTGCCATACTTTATTCCCAACGCCAACATCAAGGACAAATTTTAGCATAATCTAAGCTGCGGTTGAATATACTTTTTCAGATTCAACCAATTCTGCTGCATACAGCAAACAGGCTTGAATATCCTCTTTTTCTAAAAAAGGAAAGTCTTCTTTTAGTACGTCAAAAGTCAAACCTGCGGCATACGCTTTGAGGATGTGTTCAACGGTCAGACGAGTATTTCTGATTGTTGGTTTGCCTGTCATCACATTGGGGTTCATGGTGATGCGTTCTAAAAGAATTGCACGTTCTGTATCTTTCATGTCTTTATTTTTAACAAAATTAACATTTATTTCTTAAAAAGTACAAAAATACTGAGGGGTCAACGCCTATAAGTCCTCAACGCCCCAACCTTTAATCGCTCTATCTTTTGTCACAAAATTAACCCCAATACCCACAATTTTTTTACCCGAAGAACGATACTGCTCTGCATAATTTTTAAGTTTGATTTGTTTCAAGGCTTCCTTCGTGCTACGGTTAAACTTAAATTCAAAAATAAACACGTGGCTATCAGTAATGACAATACTATCGGCTTGCCCTTTTGAACTATGCACTTCACTTTGGACATAAATACCCAATAATTTAAACGTAATGTGTAGTAATCCGTGATACAAGCCTTCCGATTTTTCCTCAAATGTCTCGGCAGGCAAACTTGAAAGGAGTGTATTCAACACATCTCGGACGCAGTTTAAATCTGCATCATGGAAGGCTTTTATCAATTCTTTGACGGAATTACCCGCATAATAATTCGTTTTAGCTGCATTTGTAAGACCATTTATCACAAATTGATATAAACTTTCTCTTACTTCTTTATTTGGATAATCCAAAACATAATCACCAGTCATTGGCTCTACTGACTTGACGGTTAAGTACCCCGTTTGAAATAATAAAGAGACCAAATCAATGTTTTGAATATCATACTGTTCAAAAACAAGGCTGTTAATGGTTATATTTTCAAAATTAAAATCACTCTTTAATTTCATTTGTTCCAATAAAAAAGTGGGTGTACCTGTTGCAAACCAAAAATTATGGAACATTTTTTTCTTTAAAAAATTGAGCGTACCAAAAGGATTGTAAACCTTATTGATACCGTCCCATGAATAGCCATTATACCATATTTTCATGTTTTCTAACAGAAAATCACGACTGATATTCAACCTTATGGCAGTTGCTTCTAATTCATCGTCAAAATAATTTTCTAATTCATTTTGGGTGTATCCAACTAATGTGGTACTTTCTGGTGAAAGAGTTAAATCTTCTAACTGATTTAAATCGGAAAATACGGAAACTTTGGAAAATTTTGAGACTCCTGTTATGAACAAAAAACGAATTTTATCTGATTTGTATTTCAAAACAGAATAAAAGTTTTTCAAAATCTTTCGATTAATATCCGCATTGGGTAGTTTCACAAATTCCAAATAGTCAATAATTGGTTTATCATATTCATCAACGAGAATAACTATTTTCCCTTTTTCTATTGACATTTTATCTATAAGTTCGCCAAATTGGTCGTCAAACTTTTCCATTTGGAGAGTGATATTGTTTTTGACAGCAATATCTTTCAACCAAAACTGAATAGCTTTTTCTAAGCCGTTACTGTCATAACTCATTGCATCAAAAGAAAAATGCAAAACAGGATACGTTTTTGACCAATCCCATTTATCCTCAATCCATAAATCTTTAAACAATTCACGACTACCCAAAAACAATTCTTTGAAGGTATTAACGAGTAATGATTTACCAAACCTGCGTGGGCGAGATAGGAAATAGGATGCCCCCATTAGTTTTGCCAATCCAAATATTTGTTCGGTTTTATCAACATAGATATATTCATTCTCACGTAAGGTGCGAAAATCCTGAATGCCAATTGGAAGATATTTGTTTTTCATCGTGTAAAGGTAAAGTTTTTGACGTATTTCAGGTAAAATACTGAGGGGGTACATCACAACAAATTCAACATCCTTTCCGTAGCCTTAATCGCCGAAACCGTCTGATCCGAATCCAAACCCCTTGTTTTTACGTCTTTATTGTTGATATTCCAAGTAATAATCGTTTCGCAAAGGGCATCCGTTTTGCCACCTGGCGGGATGCGCACCATATAATCCGTCAAAAGGGGCAAGGTGATTTTCTTTTTGGTATAAGCCTTTTTCAAAGCATTCATAAAGGCATCGTATTGACCGTCGCCTTGGGCATTTTCCTCAAAAATCTGTTCCCCAATTTTTACTTTTATGGTTGCAGAAGGACGTAATTTATGTGAATGCGTCAAAACATAATTCAATATTTCGACCTTACTTTCCGCAACATCATAATTCAAAATATCGCTCACAATGTAACGCAAATCTTCAACCGTAATAATCTCTTTTTTATCACCCAATTCAATGACTTTTGCGGTCACTTTTTTGAGTTCGTCATTAGAAATTTTGATGCCTAAATCTTGTAAATTTTTTTCAATATTCGCCTTGCCCGATGTCTTACCCAACGCATATTTGCGGGTGCGACCAAAGCGTTCAGGCATCAAATCGTTGAAATAAAGATTGTGTTTGTTGTCGCCATCGGCGTGAATGCCTGCGGTTTGGGTAAATACATTTTCGCCCACCACGGGCTTATTGACAGGTATCCGAAAACCCGAAAATGACTCAACCATTTTGCTCACCGAATAAAGCGATTTTTCAACTACTGATGTTTTTAAG
>JAYTMW010000707.1:0-4407 GCA_043728105.1 Saprospiraceae bacterium
AGTGGCTTTTTTGATTAAAAATACTGAGGGGGTCTCGTTCCTATCAAAAAGAGGCAATAGACACTTTTGCCAAACAAGGTGACAAGGCTTTTTCATGAAAAATACAGATGAATATGGTAATTCAAAATAAATACAGTAATTTTGTAAGGGACAAAACTATGATTGAACTAAAACGACATAAAAAATAATGGCCAGAGATTTTTTTCACCAAGTTGTAAGAGAAGCATTAGAGGCAGAGGGTTGGACAATTACGGCAGACCCTTTTATTATTAAAACAATTGGACTAAGGTTAGAAATAGATTTAGCCGCCGAACAAGTCTTTGCAGCCGAAAAAGGGAAAGAGGAAATTGTCGTGGAAGTCAAAAGTTTTTTGAGTAAATCGAAGCTCGCTGATTTTTATGAGGCTAAAGGAAAATATGATACCTATCGTTATGGACTTGAAGAAGCACCGATCAATAAAAAACTATATTTGGCTATTGAGGAAACCATTTTCAATACATTCTTTCAAAAACCACTCATTAAAACTATCGTAGAGAAAGACCATATTGATTTAATAATTTTTAATAATCTCACAAAAAAAATTGTCAAATGGATAGTAAATTAGATACTTATCGCACGATCATCGTAAACATTTTGCAACACTATGCGAAAATGCCTTACACAAATCCAAATCCGCAAAATGAATTGGAAGAGCAACTGATTATTGATACAAAAAATGACCATTATCAGATTTTAAATATTGGTTGGGAAGGTACACAAAGGGTCTATTATCCTATTTTCCACATTGATATAAAAAATGGCAAAGTTTGGGTACAAGAGGATGCTTCTGATTCTGATTTAGTCGGTAAATTAGAAGAACAAGGCATTGATAAATCAGATATTGTATTGGCATTTCAAGCACCCTATAATCGCCCATTTACAGGTTATGCGGTAGCTTAGTAACCCACAACCTAAAATTAAAAAAGCCACTTCCAAAACAAGAAGTGGCTTTTTTAGTAAAAAATATGATGCGTTTCGCTTCATCAAGCCAAAGGCATGACTGAGGGGGTCGCCCGCTCGTCTAACAGCCCCCCAAACCCAAGCCAACGTAATGGTGAGGTTTTAAAAAATAGTTACCTACTGTTTTATTCTACACATAAACCCCGAATTCTAATTTTTATTAGGGGCGTTTTTTGTACTACAAATTTTACGAATCTACAAATTTACAAATTTTCGTTTGTGTTTTTTTTCGTTTACAATTTGTTATAATTGGTTTACCATATTTTTATTGATGAAATAATATTGTTATATGAATTTAAGCTAATCCGTATCTTTGTCACAGATTTTGATTTTTCGAGATTTACCGACTTTTTTTTACCGCACACCTTATATATGTATGCGCCACGATGCTAAAAGTAGCTTGTTTTTCCCTTCAAATTTAGAAAAACGGTGGCTCTGTTTTCTAAAAACTGCTTTTTTACATAGAATCTTGCTTTTTGCGATTTGCAAAGGCTTTTTGCGATTTGCAAAGGCTTTTTGCGATTTACAAAGGCTTTTTGCGATTTGCAAAGGCTTTTTGTCATTCGCAAAAGCGTTTTGTCATTCGCAAAAGCGTTTTGTTATTCGCAAAAGTCTTTTGTCATTCGCAAAACGCAAGAAATAGGAGTCAAAAAGATGTTGCATTCGATGAATAGGATAAATAATTTGGGTAGGAAAGAAAACTTCTATGTCACTAATGTCTATAAAGTACGTTTTATTTTTATTTATATATAAAATAACTTATCGGTATTAATTTCACCATTGTAGTTTTGATACGGACATTTAAAGATAGATTTAGGAGTCATCTTATCTGCTGAGGGCCACTACAATATAAACCACATCCAAGATGAGTTTCATTAATTGCACCGTTATCAAACGGATCAAACAAGACGAGTTCAAAACATTTTCCGATCTTGTCTTCGAGAACATGAACGGCAAACCCGTTTACGAGCCTTTTCAATCCGCTGTGACGGATATGGAAAAAAGTGCCGAAATATTTCAAGTGGCACTCATCAAAAGCAAAAGTAGAGCGACTGAAGCAATTGAAGCTAAAAACGCTGCTTACTTAGGTTTGTGCAACGCCTTGGTGCGCATCGCAAAGTTGATGGATGCCGCCTATCCGATGAATCTGCACGACAAACTCAAAACGGATGCGGGTTTTACGCTCAACAAAACACCTGACCGTCAGAAAGTGACTTACGTGAGTCCACCTACCAATTTGCAAGTCTATAATGATATTCGTCGTGGCGTAATCATCGCAGAATGGCAACGAGCTGAGAACGCCGTAACAACTGCTTTTGAAATGCAAATCAATGACGGCGAATGGCGCAATGGGGTGTATTGTGAGACCCAAAAGATGGAATTGACTTATCCATTTGGCGTTAAGTTGATGTTGCGTGGCAAAACCGTTGGCCCTAATTTGTTGACGAGTGAATACTCGCTTCCTGTGGAGGTGATGGTGTCGTAGGGTGGTGTTCAAATTTGGGGATGACCCTCAATATCTTGTTAGATATTGAGGGTTTTTTCTTCGCTCGCATCACGAATGCGCTCGTTAGGGTCTTAGACCCGACACGTACTATTCAGTGCGTCTCCGACGCATGTCACTACCAACACATAACACTTTGATAACCCATAACCTAAAAACCCAAAAAAGCCACTTCCAAAACAAGAAGTGGCTTTTTTATGACTAAATACTGAGGGGCCTCTCTCACTATTTCGACAAAAAATATGTTTTATCAAAAAATGTCCTAATTTTGTAAGACAAAAGAAAATAGTGAAAATGAAAAAAATATCACAATCAAAAATACAGGAAGCGGTAAAACGATTAGCGGATACTTATCATCCACAGACGATTTACCTATTTGGGTCTTATGCGTGGGGCAAGCCACACGACGAAAGTGATTTGGATTTAATGCTTATAGTTGCTGAAAACACCGAACATACTTTCGAATTGAGACGAAAAGGTAACCGAGCATTGGCAGGCATAGGCTTTTCAGTTGATTTTTTGTTCAATTCACCAAGCACTTTTAACGATAGAGCGGAACATCCATCAAGTTTGGAATATAAAATCAATAAAGAAGGTAAAATAATTTATGACGCTTCTCGAACAATGGCTCTATAAAGCCGAAGAAGATTTAGGTTCAGCCCAACATTTGCTGAACGGCAATTTTTATGGTACAGCCATTTACCACACCCAACAAGCCGCAGAAAAAGCGTTTAAAGCCTATTGTGTCTATGTTAGTATAGCGATTCCACGCACGCATAACTTAGATAGTTTATGCCAATTATGCGAGACTTTTGATGTGGATTTCAATAATGTTTATTTATATGCCATTGATTTAAACGGCTTAGATGTTGCTTTTCGGTATCCAAATGTACAATTAGTGCCGACAGAAACAGATGTCATAAATGCGATACAATTAGCATTTGAAATACTTGATTTTGTAAAGTTGAAATGTATCTAATTCATAACACACTGATAATCAACAACTTAAAAATCAAAAAAGCCACTTCCCAAACAAGAAGTGGCTTTTTTGATTAAAAATATGATGCGTTTCGCTTCATCAAGCCAAAGGCATGACTGAGGGGCCTCGAAAATGAAATTCCTTTTTAATTTTTTTCCTAAAAAAGGCTTGATTACATTTGCCATAAAATCAAAAAAATATCAAGGGTTTAATATTTCGTATTCTAAAATAAAAACATACATGAGCTCAGTAAAAATTGAAGAAAGTTGGAAAGCTGCTTTAAAAAACGAGTTTGAACAGCCTTATTTCCAAGTCATTTCCACCTTTTTAAGAACCGAAAAAGCGGCAGGAAAAATTATTTATCCACTCGGCTCCTTGATTTTTAACGCCTTTGAAAAAACGCCTCTTGACAACGTAAAAGTCGTTATTTTGGGTCAAGATCCTTATCACAATGAAGGTGAAGCAATGGGTTTATCATTTTCTGTACCCCGAAGTAAACGCATACCGCCCTCATTGGTCAATATTTACAAAGAAATCAGTAGTGATTTGGGTCTGCCGAAGCCTACGCACGGCGATTTGACGGCATGGGCAGAACAAGGCGTTTTCCTCCTCAACGCCATGTTGACCGTGGAAGCAGGCATTGCGGGTTCTCATCAAAAAATTGGTTGGCAATCATTCACGGATGCTGTAATTAAAAAATTATCGGATGAAAAAACAGGCTTGGTTTTCATGCTTTGGGGCAAATTTGCTAAGAATAAAAAGGTATTGATTGACACCGAAAAGCATTTGGTTTTAGAATCAGCGCATCCGTCTCCGTTGGCGGGTAATGCTTTTGCGGGTAATAAACATTTTTCACAAGCCAATGATTATTTGGTTCAAAAGGGTGGGGTGGCGATTGATTGGTCAATTGTTTGATGAGTGCTTA
>JAYTMW010000708.1:0-2193 GCA_043728105.1 Saprospiraceae bacterium
TAATGCGAGTTCTCAACTCAAGTTTTTGCTTGGCAACGGCGGTAAGGTTAAACTATTTCCGGGTACCGATATTTTTCATCATAAATATTGTATTGTGGATGGGAAAAATCCGAGTTCAAACCCTATTTTGATAACAGGTTCACACAATTGGTCTAACACAGCTGAGACAAAAAATGATGAAAATACATTATTAATTTACGATGCCGCCATTGCAAATTTATATTTGCAAGAGTTTGAAGCCCGTTGGAAGTTTGTTGTATCAGAGATAAATGATACAAAAATTGATGGTTTTGAGGTTAAAATATATCCCAATCCCGTTTCTGAATTATTGACCATTGATATAAAGAATGATGTCTCAGAGAAGGTTAACTTGACTATTTACAATGCCGCAGGTCAGCCAGTTGAAGCCCATTTCATGAATCAAACTAAGGGAGAAATGTTAAAAATGATACCCCTCAGTAATTACCCTGTTGGTCAATATTTTATTCGTTTCGACGTAAATGGAAAGAGTATCACAAAAGCAATTCAAGTAATCAGATAGTTTTTAGTGATAGTTGATAGTTTGATAATGTGTTTAGTTCCCATTTGGTGTATTTACTCACTGTTTTAGCTTCGCTAAAAGGCATACTAAAAAATGGACTTAACGGGTTGAACTAATTTTTTCAAATAGAAATTTCAAAAAATTTCTATTTGAAAAAATTAGTTCAACCCAAAAAAGAAAACTTCCAAGCACGCCTTTTGTGCGAAGCACAAAACAGTAAGTAAATACATCAAATGGGAACTATACCCGTTGATAATTGATAGTTGATAGTATGTAACAGTTTCGTAATCAATTAGTTACATATTGTCAACTATCAAACTATCAATTATCCGTTATCAACTATAAACTACCAATTATCCACTAATTTTATTTTTTTTGACCTTCTTTTGATTTATTTTCTACTTTTGTGCAGATTTTAAAACAAAATTATGTTTTGATTTATTAACTTAATCTTACTTTATTTTGTAACTACTTGATATTCAATAAATTACGAATAATTTATCAACAAATTATTTTAATTATTGAACATAGAACAACAAATTTAAATATTATAGCAATATGGCTAAAAACTTGTTAATTGTTGAATCACCCGCAAAAGCTAAGACAATCGAGAAAATTCTCGGTAGTGATTTTATTGTAAAAGCAAGCTTCGGACACGTCCGTGACCTCGAAAAAGGAGGCATTGGTATAGACATTGGTAATAATTTCAAACCAAATTACGTCATCACACCTGAAAAACAAAGGGTAGTGAAAGAGTTGAGAGAATTGGCTTTAAAGTCAGATGAAGTTTGGCTTGCAACGGATGAGGATCGTGAGGGTGAGGCAATTTCATGGCATCTGTGTAAAGTTTTGGGATTAGATGAAAGACTAACTAAGCGGATTGTTTTCCGTGAAATCACGAAACCAGCCATTCAAAAAGCGGTTCAAAATCCTCGAAATGTTGACCTTTCTTTAGTGGATGCGCAACAAGCTCGTCGTGTTCTCGACCGTCTTGTAGGGTTCGAGTTGTCTGAGTTGTTATGGAAAAAAGTTAAGGGTGGTTTATCGGCAGGGCGAGTGCAGTCCGTTGCCGTTAAATTAGTTGTAGAGCGTGAAAGATTGATTCAGCAATTCAAAACAGCACCTTATTTCAAAATTGAAGCCGTTTTTAATGTCAATAATGCTCAAAACAAAGCCGTATCCTTAAAATCTGAGGGTTCTGAGCGTTATGATACTGAGGGGGGAGCAATGGATTTTTTAAAAAAATGTGTAGGCGCTACCTATAAGATTCAAAAAGTTGAAACAAAGCCAACCAAGCGAAAGCCCACGGCACCGTTTACAACTTCTACTTTGCAACAAGAAGCAAGTCGTAAATTGGGTTTCTCAGTTAATCGCACGATGCAAAATGCTCAGAGGCTTTATGAAGCGGGACATATATCATACATGCGAACAGACTCAACCAATTTGAGTGAAACAGCAATTGAAGCTTTTGCCATCGAAATAGAAAAATCTTACGGTAAAGAATATGTACAAACCCGTCGTTTCAAAACGGGTAAAGACTCTGCTCAAGAGGCACATGAGGCCATCAGACCAACCTACATTGAGAACCGCCAAGTGTCGCAAGACCGTGACGAACAGCGTCTTTATGAATTGATTTGGAAAAGGGCGATTGC
>JAYTMW010000709.1:0-1901 GCA_043728105.1 Saprospiraceae bacterium
CCTTCATAATCATTCAAACTGATGTTTTTACCTTGGGCATTGGGGAACGAAAAACTAACACTGCTATTTGCATTTTTCAAGGTCGTGATTGACTCAGCATTTTTCAATTCAAATGTCTGATTACGCTTCGCCTCCCACAATTCTTCACCAGATATACCACTTCTGAAAATACCCAAAATTGTGCCTTCTGGACTGATTTTTCCTTCAAAAAGAAAGGCATGTGCGCCGTCGAAACACGACAAATAGAGCTTATTTGCTTGAACTTCGCCGTCTAAAAAACGATAGTCACCTGTTTCAGTTCGGAACGTACCCCTCAGTATATTGCCATTTTGTTTGAATTCGCCAACGGCTTTATAGGGTTTTTCACTACTTATATCAAAATTACACTCCCATTGACCTGTCAAATCTGCGATAGGTTGTTTTCTAATGGTCGTAAATCGGTAGTTTTCTGCAAATCGAGCACTAAAAGGAATGACTTGTTTTTTTGCAGGCACTATCCATTCGCCTTCCATAACCCGCTCGTAAAACACTGCACGTATATACGAACCAAACACGGGGAAGTTTATTAAAATTGTATCTTTTGCAGTGGCTTTATCACGACCAATTTTAATGTCTTCGGAAGGAACAGAAATGCGCTCTTCTCCATTTATTATATCAATAGAAAACGTATTTTCGTTGCTGTATTTTACTTCAAAAAGAAAGGGTAACTCGCCTTCGGTGGCTTCTTCCATTTTTATAGGTTTCAGTTCAGATTTTTCCTTTTGTGTAAAATATTGCCTTGCTGTATGGACTCGTTGACTACTACTGGCTATCACTTCACGTGGTGCTAATTGTAAAACAGCTCGCCAAACACCGGGCGGAACGGATGAATATTTATTATCCATCACAAAACATGAACTGAAATTTAGAACCATGAATGCAATAATCAACCCCCTCAGTATTTCCCCTTTTTTTGACATATTTATTTTTATTTTTAACATGAAATTGTTTAGGAATGAATAAAAATTAAAATGGTCAAGTTGATTTTTTTTAACACATAGGCACACAGGACACATAGATTTGTATAAAGTATTGGTAATCAAGGGTTTATATAAAAGCTATTTGTCCTATGTGCCTCGTGTTTCAAAAAAACTACTTTACATTTTAAATTGTTGTTTAGATTAACCAAAATTAACTATCGTAAAATTTTGATTTTGAATGTTTTATAAATTTTTCTTTTCTATAATCGGCTCAAATTTAGAAATAATTACATGTTTAAAAAAATTTAATCATAAAACATTATCCACATTTTTACATTCTTGAAATAGAGCATAAAAAAAGGACAATCAGACTCCTTTTGGGTTATCTAATTATCCTCAAATTACTATTTTTAACCATTAAAATACATCGGGGGGATACGAATCAAAATGTCATAATTTATTGAATTTATGCTCTTGATACGCAAATATCTAAATTTTGAATTACTCTAAACCTACCACGAATCCACTCATGTTTTTTCTTTTTACATCTTTCAGATATGTCTCAGCTTGAGCCATATTTTCAAACGGCCCTAAAAGAATTTTATAATCAGGGTCGCCATCAGTGCCTTTGACAATATTCACTAAAACATTGTCAAAAGATTTTCCTTGAAGGTTTTCTACCTTTTTAAGCATACCATTATGTGTGGTCAATGAGGCAACTTGCACCGCAAAACCCGCTGATTTACTGCCGTTTAGTTTGACAGAATAAAGCCCATATTTATTGTAATTTTTAGGAATATTGCTTAAAGTTACACTGTTTTTAGCCTTATTTTTGGATTCAGGAACATTCGTAACAGGTAATTTTTTGGTGTTCGTATTGCGATATTCACGAGGAATTGAACGTTGCTCTTCTACACCTTTGGCCGTAATTGTTGGATAATT
>JAYTMW010000710.1:0-16324 GCA_043728105.1 Saprospiraceae bacterium
GTGTGGGCGATTGATAATGTGGCGAATGAAAAAGGAAAATATCGCCTCATTGTTGCGCCCGATGCTACCCAACATCATTGGCCTATCGCCTTGCGCCCAGGCTCTGGTGCAAATGGTTTTGCCTTGTTGAAAGACGTTCCTTTGTGGTATGAATTGTGGCGACAATTGAATGGTTTTCCGCCTGATTTTTATAAGGCGGAGGGGAAAAACGATGAGAAAAAAATGTAAGATGTTTGATGTAAGATGTTTGATTACCCCCTCAGTATTTTGGCTAATTGTAGAAAAAAGATTTGAGAAGTGTAAGAAGTGAGTTAAATAACGTAAACGCTCTCCAATATCCACATCTCTAAAACGCTAAGAAAATGTGTCATTGCGAGGAGGTACAACGAAGCAACCTGTTAGTTTTCGCAGAATTTTATTCGTTAAAATTGTTGTACTAATTCAATGAAAATACTCACTTAATTGAGTGATAGCATAGTAAGTAACTTGTCAGGTTGCTTCGTCGTACCTCCTCGCAATGACACGTTTTTCTTGGCGGAGATTTTGGGTAATCTTTTAAAACTTGCGTTAAGTTTAGCGAAAAAACTCAATTTTAGAATGGCAATATTTCAATAAAAAACTTTACATAAAACCTTAATTATCAATGTGTTATAAGTATTTGAAAAAAAAAATTCTGTTCATATTTTGTTCAGTATGCCTTAATTTTGATGCACTTGCCCAGTCGGTTTCGCCCGATTCGGGCAAAGTGCTTTCTATGAGAGACTTTTTTAATTTGGTTAAAAAAAATCACCCCGTATCACGTCAAGCGAACCTATTTACACGTCAAGCGCAAGCTGAATTATTGTCTGCAAAAGGTGGCTTCGATCCCAAAATTTATGGTGATTATGAGCAAAAATATTTTGATGCAAAAAACTATTTTTCACTTGGCGACTATGGTTTTAAAATCCCAACTTGGTATGGCATCGAGGTAAAAGGTGGCTACAACACGGCGAGTGGGGTTAATATCAGTGGCGAAAATAAATTGCCGTCGCAAGGGCAAGCCGTCTTGGGTGTTTCGATTCCCTTGCTTCAAAATTTGATGATTGATGACCGAAGAGCCAACCTTTTTAAGGCCCGCCAAAGTCAAGGTTTGAACCAAGCGGAAAGGGATAATTTGATGAATGATTTGGGTATTGAAGCTACTAAAACTTATTGGAAATGGTGGTACTATCACCAACAAATGCTTATTTTTCAGCAAGCGTTAAACATTGCTAATCAACGTTTTAGAGCCATAAAAGCCTCTTATGAGTTAGGCGAACGCATGGCTATGGATACGCTCGAATCATATACGCAGGTGCAAGACCGTATCGTGCAAGTGAACGATGCGCAATTAGATTTTCAAGAAGCCTCACTCAAATTAGCCAATTTTTTATGGCAAAATGAAACTGCACCGATGAACTTTTCGATGCAATTTAAGCCCGAAAATATGAGCGAGGGGCCCCTCAGTATTTTGGCATCCCAAGTCGGCATTTCCAGTCAAGAGCGTCTTATTTTGCTTGAAAACTTAACTTCAAATCATCCAATTTTAAAAAATTATCAATTTAAAGTGGCTCAATTAGAGATAGATAAACGGTTGAAAATAGAAAAATTTAAACCTAAGTTGAACTTAAATTATAATATATTAGGCAATGGTTTTCAATGGTTTAACCCATTTATAGACAATTATAAATGGGGCGTTTCATTCAGCACTTCTACCCTATTCCGAGCCGAGCGTGGCGATGTGCAAGTGGCGAATATCAAGATTGAAAATACACGTCTTTTTAGAGATCAAAAAACGTTAGAGTTGAAAAATAAGCTACAAACATACTTTGCAGAAACAGATAATTTATTGAATCAAATACGGTTGTATCAAGACCAATTAGCCAACAATCAACGGCTTTTAGAGTTAGAAACCATGCGTTTTCAATTGGGTGAAAGTTCGTTTTTCTTAATCAATAGTCGTGAATCAAAGGTGATTGATACGCAAATAAAGTTGGTAAAATATCAAACCGATTATCAAATTTCGAGGGCAAATGTGGATTGGGCTGCGGGTAGATTGGTGTTTTAAATTGGGAAGGAGGCCCCTCAGTATTTTTACGAAAAAAGCCATTTTGGAGAGTCCAAAATGGTTTTTAGTTTGTTGATTATTAAATTGGTTTTTTTCGTCTTCATATTCGTCTAATTCGTGTTGGCGTATTTTATTCGTTTTATGCAGAACAAAAGCATTTATTTTGTACTTATATTTGCTTTTTTATTGAACAACTTAACAGAAAATCGCTTTATCATTTTATGAAATTAACACTCGGATTTTCGCCTTGCCCAAACGATACGTTTATTTTCGACGCAATGGTTCACAACCGTATTGACACCGAAGGGCTATCTTTTGAGGTCATCATGGAAGATGTGGAAGCCTTGAATCATCGGGCTTTTCAGAAGGATTTGCAGGTGACAAAATTGAGTTATCACGCCTTTGCTCACTTGGTGGATAGCTATGCGCTTTTGGAAAGTGGAAGTGCTTTAGGCAATGGTGTAGGACCACTTTTGATTACAAAAAATGAGGCAATTAAAGATAAAGTCAATGAATCTGTGATTGCGATTCCCGGGAAATATACGACAGCAAATTTTCTTTTTTCGCTCGCTTATCCCGATGCCAAACATAAAAAAGAAATGGTTTTTCATGAAATTGAAGGAGCGATTTTAAGGGGGGAAGTGGATGCAGGAGTCATAATTCATGAAAATAGATTCACTTATTTAGAAAAAAATTTAAAAAAAATTATTGACCTCGGGGAATTTTGGGAATCTACAACTAATATGCCTATTCCGCTCGGTGGAATCGTAGTTAGGCGGGATTTATCGCAGGCGATTCAAGAGAAAATTCAACGGGTGATGCAACGCAGCGTCCGATTTGCATTTGAGAACCCAAAGTCAAGCCGTGGGTATGTGGTAGCAAACGCACAGGAAATGGACGAATTGGTGATGCAACGGCATATTGATTTATATGTTAATTCTTTCACAGAAGCATTAGGACAACAAGGTAGAGCCGCCGTAAATGCGCTGTTTCAACTTTCACTTGATAAAAAATTGATACCTAATTATACATCAAAAATATATGTTACGTGAAGAAATTGGATTTTTATAACTCCCATAATAAAAATAAATCTCTATAAAGTGGTGACAATCATAAAATTACGGAATAAATATTTGTATTATTCGTAAAACGTATTATCTTTGTGGATAAATTAATTCTGTCAAATATATGTTTGGCACGTTAATTGTTAAGTTTCGTGTGTAAGTTTTGGTTAAAGAATTGTAAAATTCGTTTTCGTGATGCCTGGGCCCCCTGTCCAGGCATTTTTTATTTTTTATGGTTTTGTACAACCTTTTGCCGTGAATTTCCCTTCCATTATTTTGTCGAAATTGTGTAGATGATTAAACAGCAAATACCAATCAATGTGATGCCCCAATAGAACTTCTTGATAATCGAAAAAGCAATAAAATAAACGCTTGAAATGAGTATAGTTATTCCAATAATCATCAGCATCGAAGCCAACGCACCAAATTGGTCTGGACCTTGTTCAATTTTCCCACAAAGCAATATGCAGATAAAACCTACGAACAACACAATCAATATGTTGATTGCGGGATGCGTTAGGAATTGAATCCAATTTCTATTATCCATTTTGAAAATTTAAGGTTTATATTTTTCGTAAATCATGGGAAGTACCCCCTCAGTATTTTAACCATTTTGATTCCATAAAAGCATAACAAAATACAAAACTACTCCTTCTTCCTAATTAATATCCCTCAACAACCCAATTAAAAAACTTTATAATACAAATTGGACTACTTTTTGAGCATAAAAACACAATATTCTCGTTTAATAAAGCCTACTTTGTATATATCATTGATTTTCACGCTCTAATGAATAGAAGAAATTTTTTAAGCAATGCTCTTTTGACCTCCTCCGCTACGTTGGTGGGGCTTCAAGAAGCACACGCTAAACCTGTGAATGAGGCTCGCACAAGGGTTATGCGGGTGGCACATTTGACGGATATTCACGTGTCTAAAAATCCGATTGCAGAAGCGGGTTTAGCTAAGGCGTTAAAAAGTGTGCAAAGTCTTTCGCCCAAAGTTGATTGCATTTTCAACGGTGGCGATGCTATTTTGGATGCTTTGGACAACACAAAAGAAGGCGTGAAACAACAGTGGGATGTGTTTAAAAGTACCGTGAAAAATGAAAGTGCATTGCCTATGTTCAGTGTCATTGGCAATCACGATATTTGGGGTTGGTATCACAAGGCTTCGGATATAACAAAAGATAGGCTTTACGGAAAAATGTGGGCATTGGAAATGTTGAACATTCCAAAACGCTATTATAGTTTTGAAAAAAGTGGTTGGAAATTCATTTTTTTGGACTCCGTTCAGCTTAATCCCGCAGGTGGTTATGTCGCTTTTTTTGATGAAAAACAGATAGAATGGTTAAAAGCGGAATTGGCCGCCACGCCACCGAATAAACCTATTTGTATTACGTCTCACATCCCGATTTTGGCGGCTTGCGCAGGTCTTTTTATGGGTCGAACTGAACAAAACGGCGACCTTACGACCAAGCGTGACACCATGCACACCGATTTTTTCAAACTCAAAAATATCTTCAAAAATCACCCGAATGTGCAGTTGTGTTTGAGTGGTCACATACACCTACAAGATGAAGTAAAATATCTCGACGTGACCTATTATTGCAACGGTGCGGTGTGTGGAAATTGGTGGAAAGGAGCCTTTCAAGATTTTGCACCCGCTTATGCTGTCATAGATTTTTATAATGACGGCAGTTTTGAACGGCAATTCGTGAATTATTGATTGGGTTTTTACACGAGTTTAAGGATTAATTGGATTTAAGAAATTAAAAAAGGATTAATAGAATCCTTAAATCCAAATAATCCATCAATCCGTGTAAAACAATATCCTCATATAATATTGATAATCAAATACTTATACGTATTTAAAAATATCATCTAAAAAATACCCCCTCAGTATTTTGCCCATTTTCACGATTTAATTTGCTTCAATTCTTAAAAAAACAGACCTTTGCACTTGATTCAACAACAAACAAACTAACAAAAACGGCATCTGAACCGTAAGACTTTAAACGATGAATAAGCATATTATTTGGATTTTTGCCTTCTTGCTCTTGGCTTTTTTGGGCGATAGATTGGGCGGTTTAATTTTAAATCACATCACACAGTCAAGTCAATTTCGGTACTCTCGTCTTTATTATGGCAAAGAAGATGCAGACATTTTGTTTGTCGGCAACTCTCGTGGCTTAACGTTTTTTCAACCCGAAGTGGAGAAGATTACAGGCATGACAACCATGAATCTTAGCTACAATGGTATGCCCGCCGACCTCGCAAAAACCCTCGTCATGGATTATTTGGATAAGCACAAAGCACCCAAAATCATGATTGTGGATGTAACTTTATGCGATCGTGAAAATGAGGTTTTGAAAAACGGTTTCAACGTCTATTCACCTGAATCTCAACGACTTACAGATTTGATAAAAGGCAATGTAGGAACGCATAGACCCAAAGAAACGGAAATGAAGGTGGACACGCTGGATATGTTTGCGGGAAAAAAAGTGTATTATGGTGGTTTGGTTTCGCAGCTTTATCGCCACAATTCGGAGGTATTTCAACGGGTTTTATATTACAAAAACAGAACCGATGAAGATTGGTTGATTGACCGTGTGATAAACGAAAAAGCGGCAACCAACGATAAAGATTTGACCTCATATCCCGTGCGTATGTTCCCGCACATGGTCACGCATCTGAAGGAAATGATTGATTATGCAAAGGCAAAAGGGGTGGATGTTCGTTTGGTTATCAATCCTTATTTACCCGCTTTTGCCGAAACGAAATCTATAAGGGATACGTTTCTTTCGCCCCTAAAAAGCTACGTGGAAGCGCAAACAGGTATCCCCATACGAGACTATTCAACTGCCTTAACCGAGCGTGAAGACATCGGTGACTATCAACACGCTAATAAAAAAGGTAGTGCGAAATACATGAACATATTAGCACAAGATGGCTTGTTTAATCCGTTGATTAACAGTAGTTTAGGTGAGCATATAAGCTATCCAATTGAAGATCCTAATAGTGAAAACATAAACGTATCGCCTCGTTTAGAGGATATTTCTGTGGTGGAAGACCATTCCAAAATAATAGGAAATTTGGCTACAACGCCCGTTCAAGCACCCCCTCAGTATTCAGCCGCCCAAACGACCAATTCGACGGTTTTAGGAGCGCAAAATCAAGGTGGTGTCGAAGCAACAAAACAAGTTGATGCAAAGCCAAATAAATTGGCTGATGTGGACGAAACGAAAGCGACTCATAAGATTTTCAGAAAGAAACATACGAAGAAAAAAATAAAAAAAAAATCCGCAAAAAATAGACATCAAAAAGAAGACGATGACGATTGGATTTCGGTAGATTCGGCTTTTTGAGATTGAAATTTGGCTTTTATTTGTAATTTATTTCATTTTATTAAATATTCAAAATCAACTACTTATGAAAAAAATATTCTTTTTGCTAATGCTTATTCTGTTCACATACACGGCTAAATCTCAAAATTTTGATGATGATGTCAAACATTTAATGAAGGCTTCGGGTTCAGAAACAAACATCAATAGTGTGGTTACTTTGATGTTAAATTCCTTTAAAGGACAAGAGCTATATAAAAATATTCCCAATGAATTTTGGGCCGAAATTTCCAAAGAAATCAAAGAATCTTATCTTGTTTTAGAAGACAAACTCATTGTCATATATAAGCAAAATTATTCCCATGAAGAAATAAAAGCACTCATCACTTTCTATGAATCGCCACTTGGAAAAACCCTGATTAAAAAATTGCCTTTGGTGCTTTCTGAAAGTTATAAAGCTGGCTCAGATTGGGGTCGTGAGCTTGGTGAAAAAGTGGGGAAAAAGTTACTGGAGAAGAAAGATTAGTATGAATACATGTACGCAAGTGACCCCCTCAGTCATGCTTTCAGCTTGATGAAGCCGAAGGCATCATATTTTTTGCTTTTTTTGTTAAAATTTAACAGCCTTTATGTTCTAATTACTTGATTTCCAACGCTTTACATAGCTTATGTACTCACATGCGTCAGAGATGCAGACCATAATACGTCACACGCTTTTGAAAAAGCTAACGAGCCAACAGGTGCGCAAGCGGGTATAAACGATATATTGGAAAATTGACAGACATTTTAGGCAGTGGTTTTTATCAATGGATTGACGGTAGTTTTGTAACTGATAAAATGAACCCGAATGATATAGATATTGTTACTTTTATTGAGGCTGATTTATTTGTGAAAAATGAAAAGAAGTTGATACATTTGATTGCACCCGAGTCAAAATTGCTTTATAAAGT
Source organism: Saprospiraceae bacterium (assembly GCA_043728105.1). Lineage (GTDB taxonomy): Bacteria > Bacteroidota > Bacteroidia > Chitinophagales > Saprospiraceae > JAAFJT01. The sequence goes on from JAYTMW010000710.1 coordinate 7,441, forward strand.
GGATGCGGCATTTGTGGGTGTTTATCCTTTAAATCATAAATTGAGAATCGTTACGGATTGGGATATTACTTTTTGGAAGGATTTTTATGGTAACACTCGTCCTGATACGCACCAAAAGCAAATGCCCAAAGGTTTTATTCAACTAAATTTTTAATACAATGGAACATATTTCGGATGATAAAAAAATAAGGGTTTTAGATATTTTAGCGCATATTGAAAAACTCAATAAACTCATTGATGTGCATACATCTGAAACACAAAGCCGTTTGATGATTCAACAATATGACTCGCTTAGGCAACAATTTATCGCCGAATTGAAAGTCATTCTTTCTGATTTTCAATTGACCGTGGATGTGGCAAAAGCGGCGTGATGTATTTTGTTTTTGAAGTTTAAAAAAAGCCTTTCCATTGTTTTGGAAAGGCTTTTTTCGTTTGGTGTTTATGAAAGTAGCACCCCCTCAGTATTTTTTGCTTTTTTTGTTAAAATATTGATTTTCAAGTAGTTATGAAGGTTTTCACAATACAAAAATTGACGCATGTATGATGCTATCTATATTAAGAAATCGAATAAGAAACACCAGCCCCTTTACCATTTTGGATGATAATCTTTTTAGCAATCAAATCTGATAATATTCTTTTAACTGTTGATTTAGGAATATTTAATGCAAACGTTAAGTCTTTGGATTGACAATTTGAATGTTCACTGATATAAACAAAAACACTTTTTTCTTTTGGAGAAAGTGTGTTTTCTTGGTTTGTCATGTCTAATTTATTCTGTAACTTAATCTGTACATTAATTAAACTCGATAGAAAAAAATCAATCCACTCTGTTATGTCTTCTTGTGGGCGTTGGGCTTGACAACTCCGCAAGGCTTGATAGTATTGCTTTTTATTTTGTTCTATTTCATGTTCAAAACTCACGTATTGAATCCATTTATAACCTGATTTCAATAAGCATAGAGTTGTTAAAAGTCGGCTTAATCTACCATTACCATCTTGAAAAGGGTGTATGCTTAAAAATTCATAAGCCAATGCTGCACACCGAATTAGTAAATGTACCTCTTGTTCTTCACCGTACCAATGGATTAATTCTCGCATGGCATCTTCTGTCGCATAACCTGGTTCTGTTGTTTGGAATATTATTCGTTTTGAGCCATCTGGAAAACTGGCTTGAACTGCATTAACATGTTGTTTATACGCCCCTTTATGCCAATCGTCTTTTTTACTGTAATTTAGCAATTGATTGTGAAGGTTTTTTATATTGTTTTCTGAAATGCTGATGCTTTCAAAGGAATCACTAATTAAATCCAAAGCGTTAAAATAACCCACAACTTCTTGTGAGTCTCTATCCTCGATTTTACTTATGCCAATGTTATTGAGTAGTTCTTCTACTTCTTTGTCACTAAGTTTAGACCCTTCTATTCTTGTTGATGCCCCTACACTTTGAATAGTGGCAATGGTTTTGAGTTGTTTCAAACTCATACCTTCCCTTTTCTCTATGGATGACCATGACGCATCAAATCGGTCTATTTGACTGATTGTGTTTAATAAACCCCAACTCAGTTTTATATCAAAATTATATACTTTTACCTTCATGGTCGTAAATGTAAGAGTATGTTTCAAATTTGGGCCAATTTGAGCCAATTATTTTGATTTTTGAGCCAATTTTATGTCGGACAATACTCATATTCTTCCAACTTAAATTTTGCGATATTGGCGTTTTGAATACAAATTCTATATTCAACGCAAGTGAGAAAAGACAGGTTGCTTCGTCGTACCTCCTCAAAAGGGCACTTTTTCTTGGCGATTTTGAGGTGTGGGTTGGTTGGAGAGAGGCCCCTCAGTATTTTTTGCTTTTTTTGCTAAAAAATTAAAAAACAGTTGATTAACTAATCAACTTTTACTTATCTTTGTGATATTATTTAGGAAACTAAGATTCTTCAAATTTAACTTTGTGACTATGAATTTATTTTTAAACCAACTAAAATCCTCTTTATGGATTCGATTCGTGAAATCGTTTTTTACAAAACGTTTTTTATGGAGTTTTACAACTCCGTTAACAGCAAAGTCCAAGAAAAAATTGACTTTGTTTTAGAGATTTTGGCAACTCAAAACAGAGTGCCGAGCGATTATGTGAAGCATATTGAAAATAGTAATGGCATCTATGAAATCCGAGTATCTGTTAGAACTGATGAGTATAGAATTTTATTTTTCTTTGAAAGTAGTTCTTTAATCGAAGGTGGCAAGGTTGTTATTCTCGGAAATGGTTTCATTAAAAAAGATAAAAAAGATTATAGGAAAGCGGTACAAAAAGCGGAAGAAATTAAAGATTTATATTTTAAAGAAAAAGGAATTTGATAGATAATATATAAACTAAAAAAGATAAATAAATTAAAATTAAAAGCGGTAAAGCAAAATATAATATAATGGAAAATATCACATCATTTGAAGAATTACTCAAACATAAATACGGAGAAAAAGGAACTTCTAAAAGAGAGGATTTTCATGCCAAAGCAAAAGCGTTCTACATTTGTGAAATGTTGAAAGAAGAAAGGAAGAAAGCAAAAATGACACAAACGCAACTTGCTGAAAAGGCTGAAATGAAAAAAGAAGTCATCTCAAGGATAGAGAATGGAAAAATAGATATTCAACTTTCAACTTTTCTACGAGTTATTGAAGGTTTAGGAATGGAGTTAAAATTAGTTTCTTTATAATACGAAAATGGACAGTGTGAAAACATTGTCCATTTTTTCTTTAGCCAAAGTGACCCCCTCAGTATTTTTTGCTTTTTTTGCTAAAATATTGATTTCCAAGTAGTTATGAAGGTTTTTGATGTCGAAGACTTACAAGATAGTACATGCGGGGTCGCAGACCCACGCACGAGCAATCCCGTTCTTTGGGTTTGAGTTTTGTGGTAAAATCAATGTCATATATCTTTCGAGCGGGTAGAGATAATCTGCCCAAAGGAATTGTTGAACTAAAATTTAACTGAAATGGCTAAAATTCAATCAAAGGAAGATACTAAAACTCGGATTGTTCATATTATGGAACGTATCGAAAAGGTTAACGAAATGATTGCGCTCCATACGGAACAGCATGATGATGATTTCATGATTCGGCAATATCAATTCCGTAAAACTCGGTTGCTTCAAGACTTAGAGAAGATGCTTGAAGATTTTGGTATTGCGGCAGATTTAAAGGTCATTGCATAACCCTCAATCGTGTTTAAAGTCATTCTTTTCGTGGATAAAAAAAGCCTTTCCGTTGTGTGGAGAGGCTTTTTTCGTTTGGTGTTTATGAGAGTAACACCCCCTCAGTATTTTTTACTTTTTTTCGTTAAAACATTGATTATCAAGTAGTTATGAAGGTTTTTAAAGTCGAAGACTTACAAGATAGTACATGCGGGGTCGCAGACCCACGCACGAGCAATCCCGTTCTTTGATTTGAGTTTTGTGGTGAATTTAATGTCATATACTGTGCGAGCGGGGCACACTACTGCGCAAGCGGGTACTATTTTTAGGTTTTCAATTTATATTGGTGAATCATCTTCAATTTTACGCTCAAATTCAATAATTGTAAATGAACTTGGAAATAAAGTTTCTATTGGAGCTTCGTTTTCAGATAATGCTTTTTTTGAAATATTCGCAGTTATTACTTTTCGTATTTCAAGAATTAAATCTCGCATTTCCTCTGCACTTAAAAGCTTAATTTTATTAGTCAATAAATCATTAATTTTGTCAGATTTAGTTATTTGTGGTTTACTACACCAAAAAGGATTTGCATCATTTCTTGTTTGAAATGTTATAAAATGCCGTGAATTTGTTGTCCAATCAGTAGGTGCTGTTGCTACATCAATAAATCGAAGTTTTCCTAAATCAACAGGATTTTCATAAAGTTCGCTAATGTCAAATAACATTCCACAAGCATAATAAACCATAGCATTTGGAATACTACAAAGCCTTAAAAGTGTTTCATGTTGCGAAATTTGAGTAGTAGGATTAGGTGATAAATATAACTCAGTCCGATAATATGGTACAGTATAATCTTTACCTTCGGGCATATGTTTGCTACGTCTTGTGATTGTATCAACGATTTTAAACTGAAAGAAATAACCTAAATAGAATTTTTCTGTTTTAGTTTCAGTCTTATTTGCTATTTTTTTATCTTCAGTATCAAGTTCTGTTAATTGTTGTCCAAGACTGTTCAAAAAAGATTGTGGTTTTTCGGAGGTATTAACCCAACCTTGGTCAAAACCTACATAACATTCTTGTTGTTGCGATGGTTTGAGTATTTTTAAAAAATTAACTCCAAATGTTTCAGCAAACAAATCAATCAATGATTTGTGAAAGTGCATTTCTAATAAGGCTTCGTTTATCATAATTTCTTATTTATTTTTATGTTTGTATAGAAGGTTGTGAAATTTGAAGGTACACTTATTTTTCTTTGTTTTGTTATTCCTTTTTTAGTTAAAATGAAATATATTTTTATGAGTTGTAAAATTAATACTTTAAATATATTTTTATATCATTTTTTATTTAGTTACTTTTGTTTAATCGAAGAACTAAGCTTTTTTTGGTTTCAGCGAACGTTTCTACTTACGCATACCCCTTTTTTGTCGAGCTTTTTGAGCGTGGGCATTTAAAAAGGGGTTGGCGTAAGTAGGGTGTTCGGCGTACACCTAATTTTGTTTTTTATTTTTTTACGTCGTATAAACAGCATTTTTTTATTTTTAAAAAATCTTAGCAATGGAAATAGTAAAAATATTTGGCAAAAGAAAATCCCTCAATTGGTTTGAATTGAGGGATTTGTGCAAAAGAAAATTGCACTTCACCAATAACGAGTTTGCAAAAAAACTCGCAGATGCTGAAATCTCCATGCTCTTAAAGCATGATGAAAAAACGCAAAAAGTAATACTTTTAACCCCCTCAGTATAAACCCATTTTTTCATTTATCCATTTTTTTTTATATGAAATTACTTTGCCGTTTATTCGGACATAAACCGATTCCTAATTTTACTGATGGTGGTTTTCATGTTTGCATTCGTTGCAATATGCACGAGTATTGGCATAGTCAATTTACAGAACCAAAAGGGTATTTTTGGAACGATTCTGCAATTTTATTGAAACCTTATTGGCGTTTAAGTCAATTTATTCGTCATAAAAAAATCACTTTTTATGCAAAGGTTTATCGTTTAAAAAAACGATTCGGGTCTATTCCCGAAGACGATTTGCCTTTTTAGTTTACTTCCTTTCATTTGTCCAAGAACGGCTTTTTTTTTTGGTTTCGCCGAACATCTGTACTCACGCCATATGTCGTAAGTACAGATTCAGGACACACTATTGCGCAAGCGGGGTCGAGCAACATAATACTTAGCGGCATCAAATGCCTAACGAGCCAACATGAGCGCAAGCGGTACAACATAAATTGTTAATCATCACGCCAAGCACCGTCTGTTTCCTCATCCATACTTCTTTCAAAATCTCTTTGTATTTCTGAACTACTCATATAATCATTATCATCATATTCATCATATTCGTCATATTCATATTCCTTCTCTTTTTCTGCCCATTCCTCAATTAAAATATTTTTAATAATATTATATTCCAAAGCCAAGATATATTCAGATTCAGATTTTAGTTTTTTATCAAAAAAAAGTATTTTTGGAATTGAGAAATGATGTAAATTAATAACACACCATAAGACATATGAGGGATCTGTTTCTACTATTGTACTTAATTTCTTACCTTCATATTTCCCGAAGCCGATAGTATGGTTAACTTCGTACTTCATCAATTTAGTGGCATTTTTTTCATCTTCGGTTATTTCACATTCATCTTCCGTATCTATTAGAGCATGATATGTATTTCTTAATTTATATATTCTTTTATATAATAAATTATTTTCATTTATTTCTATATTTTCATCATGGCATTTTAACATACAATTAAAATAAGCATCAATTTCAGCATCAGATAAAGGTCTTGGGCTTATCGTTCTCAATGACAGTTTTTTTTCAATACCTGAAAGTTGTAAATAAGAAGCCTTTTTAATGCTATCTTTTTCAAGAATTTCTAAATATTCCTCAAATAATTGAATTGCCTCCAAATAGTTTTTTTTGTTGTACACTCTCATTGCTTTAGTAAGTGGCAATTCAAGTAATTTCTTTTTAGCTTCACGTAAAGTATTCTCTGCTTTTAACGTGTGATATTGATTGAGAGGTTTAAAGTTTTCCAAATATTCTTCAAAGAGTTGTATAGAATCTTGATAGTTTTCTTCATTAAAAGTATCAATTGCTTTCTGCAATAAGGCATTATATGGCTGGTCTTTTTTTGCTATTTCAAGGTGTTCTTTTGCTGATTTGGAGTCTTTTTTAATTAACAAATATTTTTCAAGAAACTTTATAGCTTCTTCATACATATTTAATCTCAGACTTGCAATTCCTAAATCGTAGTCATAATCTATATCATCTTGATGCAATTTATGGCCTAAATTAGCTATTCTGTAAGCTTCTTTATATTCTTTTTTAGTATCTAAAACACGCCATAAATTATGGTATGCACCCCAGTGATTAGGGTCTATTTGAATACAATGTTTATATTCAAGAATTGCCCTATCATAATTTTCAATTTTTCTTAATTGACTTGCCATGTTAAAATGAGCACAAGCGAATTTTCTATTTAATTTAATCGCTTTTTCATAGTATATAATAGCTTGTTTTGAGTCTTCTTCCTTATTCGTTTTTTCATAATGTGTGGTTAAAAGAAAATAATTTCTTGCTGTTGGATTTAATACTACTGCAATATTAGCGTCTTCTTTAGACATCATATTTATAGGAGAATCAATGCTACTCCTTAAAGAATGAGGTAAATCGTTAGTAACATCTATACTTATTGCTTTTGACAAATATATATAGGCTTCTTTTTGTTTATTACATTTTAGTAGAATAAATCCTTTTGAAAGGTTAAACCAAAAATCATTTTCATCGTCTTTATAACGTTTTATTAATTTGAGTTGTTCCTCAAAATAATTTTTATTTAGTTTGCTAAAAAAACAATTGCAAGTTAATGTTTTATGAAATTCGGCAACAGCTTGTCCGAATTTCGCGATTTCTCCTTTCTTAAGGTATTCAGTAAATTGTTGATTCATTTCTAATCATTTATTTTTCGAAATTAATTGTTAATTATTTATAAGTGAATCAAATAAATATGTATCTTATAAAGACTGGTATCAAATAATTTTCAAATCAATAAAAATCAGTATAAAATAACCTCCCAAATGTAATTACAATGTTTCAAACCAAAAAATTTAAAATACAAAAATTTAAAAATATGTCAACAAAAGATGAACAACCCAAAAACAATTCCCCCACCCAATCCAACGTTTAAGGGAATTTGTAAAAAATAACTTACCCATTTTAATATTATCTACCTTTGCGAAAAAAATAGGCAATGGTTGAATTATCGTCTGATGTTTTGGGTTGTTTTAAATCCGCCTTGAATAAACTTACGGGTTACAAACGCCGCGAGTATGCTGCCGAATTATGTGAATTATATTTTGATAATTCGGCACGTAAAATGGAACGCTCCCTAAAAATTGGTCGTGCCACGATTATATTGGGTCAAAATGAACGACGTAGTGGCATCCGTTGTGTAGATGCTTATACGCTTCGTGGTGCAAAAAAAAAGAATATCTCGACCCTCATTTAAGTTCTGCTATTGATAGTATTGTTATTGAACATAGCCAAATTGATCCGAGTTTTAAGACTCAAAGATGCTACGTTAGACTTACAAGTCAGTATATCTTAAAGGAATTATTATTGTATAAGAATTATGAACTGCATCATTTTTGTAACAAAACAGTTCATAATGTTCTTAATCGCTTGGGTTATACATTGAAAAAGGTATTGAAGACTAAACCCATAAAGAAAATACCCGAAACAGACGCTATTTTTGATAATGTTGCCCGACAACATGCTTTGGCAAAGGCTAATCCGAATATTTTGCGTATTTCGATTGACACAAAAGCCAAAGTTAAAATTGGTAATTTGAGTAGAGATGGTTATAGTCGGTTAAAAGAAGCGCCAAAAGCGGATGACCATGACCATAAATCAGTTGCAACCTTGGTGCCTTTTGGTATATATGAAATTAATACCGACAATGTTTTTTTGATATTTGGACAGTCCCACGAAACCGCCGATTTTATTTTGGATGCTTTGGAAAATTGGTGGACAGAAAGAGCATTTATGCAAGATAATTACGATGCACTAATGATTGATTTAGACAATGGTACATCGGTTGCCAGTAGTACGAAACAATTTATGAAGCGTATAACAGCCTTCGCTAAAAAGATAAATATGCCTATTAAATTGGTCTATTATCCGCCTTATCACAGCAAATATAATGCAATAGAAAGAATTTGGGCTGCTTTGGAAAACTATTGGAAGCCCTTAATCCTTGATACAATTGACAAAACGCTTAAAATTGCTACACAAATGACATGGAAAGGAATGAATCCAATTGTCAGTTTTATAAATACAATTTATCAAACAGGCGCAATAGTGACAGATGAAGAATTTGAGGAAATTAGCCCTTTTATTCAAAAAAATCCTAATCTAAAAAAATGGGATGTTACCATTTTAAATAAATTATTTGGGTAAGTTATTTTTTACAAATTCCCTAAACATAAGTTTTTTAACAATTCCCTCACTATTTCCTTAAATTTTTTGTAAAATTTGATGAATAACAAAATAATGTTTGTTGTTCTTAGTTTAAATGTTAAAATTTGCGGAAATTAGCAATAAAAACGAACTGACTATGAAACTACGATTGCGTGTCATCTTGGCTTTGGCGGCCTTTTCCTTCTGTAATCTTTTTGCACAACAGAC
>JAYTMW010000711.1:0-1744 GCA_043728105.1 Saprospiraceae bacterium
TTGTGAAAAATTTCAAAGATGAGAGACTTAATTTGAATCATATTGAAGCGGAAGGATATCTGAGAGCTATGATAACCATTAGTAATTTGGTAAAATGATAAATCAAATATTAAATGACCTGCGAGAAATTTCTGATATCACTCAGGAAAAACTGGATAATTTCACAGAACAAATTGAAGAATTTGGATATTCTTGTTATATGATAGGCTACGAGGAGGGGAACAATCAAAGATCCGAAGAAATTGAGAAATATTACAAAGGATTTGGATATGGTAAGAAATCTGATAATGAATAATTATGGCCACTAAAAGAAATAAAAAAGTTACATCTCAGGACATTGACGAGGATGAAGATGTTATTTTAACGTCTCTTATGGAGAGGTATTGGAACTTGCTAAAAACCGAAGAAATATTAAAGACTCATAGTGTCACCAGAGCAATTGATAAGCTTGAAGAAGTTATCAATAAACATAAAAAGGATAATTTAAATGAAATTTAAATACAATTTAAATACAATTTACACAAATATTTAAATTTTTATTAAAAACTAAGATATAACATAAAAATGAACACACTGATAGAACAAATTAGCATTTACTCTGAAAATGGAGATGGGCAGTATCCCAATAATATTGTCGCTAAACTGAACGGTAAGCATTCAGACTGCCCAATCACGTTTTACAGTGGGGGTATGCCGCTGTTTTCTCTTGGATCGGACGAAATTTCTGAGTTTTGTGAAGAAATCTCCAAACTGGTTCCATGATTGAATCCATCTCGTCAAATTGGAAAATTTCCAAAATTAAATTAATTTGGTGGTGGATTGAAAGACATTGGAATATTTTCGAAAATTTCTTAAATCCTAAGAATAAATGGCTTACCAAAATTATTCCCAACCACTACACCGAGAATGATAAATTGATTGAATTAGTATTATTCAAAATTTTAGTTAATTATGTAGAAGTTGAGAAGGGGTTGACTTATTTTGAGTGGACCGTGAATGATAATGAACCCAATTACAAACAATTGATCAAGAATTGCTACGAAACCATAACGGGGACTATTCCAAATATTGAGAAAAGTTTAAAGAATATGAAAGTTGGTGATACCATTAAAGATTGTAAATCTTATATGGAAGTTGATGATGCTTTGGAAAAGCTCAAGCAAGATACTTGTGAAACGATTGTTAAAATCATGGGAGTTTTGTGGACTTGACATTTCCGAAAATTGGAATATACTTAATAAGTTATCGGGAACGACTAGGCGAGCACCGAGAATATGCATAGAATAGTTCAACTAGTGACAGCAGGAGAGACTGCACAAATTTAATTATGATATTTAATACGCCTCAAGAATCACTACAATTTATTAAAGATGTTTGCAGAGAGCATGGAATGCTTGAAAGTGATCAAGCATCTTTAACACAATTATCTATTTTTCTAAATAGAATTTATGAAAATCCTAAGCATAAATTTTATAATAATTACGTTTCCCGTGAAAAAAAAATAGATAATCAAAAGAAACATTTCAAATTAAGATTTTTTCAGCGTGTGGGGTATATTTTAACAGATGACAAATATAAAATTTTATGTGACTTGACTAAAACATCTGGAAAATTTATTAAAAAACACGAAGGATCAACTGATTCGATATTTAAAGTGAATTTTGATAAAGTGTTACTGAAAGTGGTGTATAACCCGTTTGATAATGTTTTAATTACAGTTTTACCATAAAAATTCATGAAATAT
>JAYTMW010000712.1:0-2651 GCA_043728105.1 Saprospiraceae bacterium
GCGTGGAGAGCAAGTTGGCTTCTTTATGCTTCAATAGGGGTAGAAAGTAAATGCAACAGAGTTGCTAATTTTTTTAGCCTTTGGCAGTATTACGTAAATAGAAGAATCACTAGTTTAGGGTTGGGATATACAGGAACTCAGACCGTGAACTTGTCATTTTCACAACCACAACCAGGTAACATTACGCAACCAGCCAATAGTAATAGCACGGTAAATATTAATGGTCAACAATTTGATGTCCAAAATGTTAACTATATATTTAAAAATTTAGCAAACGAATCTCTTCATCAGTCAAAGTTCGATTGGCAAACTGCTACAATATCTACGGTGGTGACACTTCCTTTTAGACTTATTTTTCAGCAACCGAACTACAATTCTATTGCTAAACTTCGTGTAGTAGGTATGAAATTAGATACTCGGCATGAAGGTAATTATAATGGAGTTTCTCGTCGTATTAATATGAGTGTAGAGATAAAACCTTAATTTGAAAGTAGAAATACCGTAAGTAAGGGTATTCAGTTATTAGTGTAAACGGGATATTCGTTTTGATATTTGAGATGTTATCCCGTTTATGTTTTTTGTATTGAGAAACGTAAAATAGGTATATATTGCTAACAATTAATAAATTTTTCTAAACTTTAGTTTAAAATGAAAAAGGCTATTTTAATTATGTACATGATATTTTTAGTATTATTTGCACAGGGTCAATCTTTTTTTACAAATCATCAAGTATATTTAGGAATTGACTGGGGATTGACTGAAAATTCATCACTAAATAAGATAGAAATTAATTCTGGAAAAATTACAGCCCTCCCCACTTTTGGAGAGTTTCTTGAAACTAAATTCTCCTTTAATTTGGGCTTTGTTAAAGGAGCAAACACCTTCGAATTAGGATATCAGACCGTTAAAAATATAATTGCTTATAATTACGATTTGCCAACCGAGGAAAAAATACTCTCCACTAAAATTATAACAGACGAATCGAATTTCGAGGAAATGGATTATTGGGTATTAAGATATTATCGAAATCTGAAAAATGATGGAAAATGGCAAATTAATGGAGGAATCGGTGTTGGTATTGCAAAATTTAACGATTTATTTGTTCGTTCCGATTCATCAAATTTAGGAGGAGCTTCTTCGAGTCTGAAAGTTGATATTGACCCTAAAAATATTTATACTGTTGACTTTAAAGCGAATGAAGAATTATACTCGAAGGTCACTCCGAGTATTGAGGCTAATTTAAAACTAAGTCGCAATCTTGGGAAGTATATAGATTTTAACTTATGGATAAGGTATATTTATAGTCCATGGTACATTAGAGGGGAACGTTTTGAAATAACAAAAAGTAATAATAGTGAACCCTCAAGATTTGGTTCAGCTAAAGCTAATATGAACAGCTTTGGCTTCGGCATCGGTCTCCAATACAAATTTTCAAACCATTTCATACCAAAAGAATTAAAAGAAGGCTACGTAGATAATGCTGATTCCTACCGAAAAGATGGCATTTACACAAGCCTATCCATCTGCACGACTAACCCCAAAGGAACGGACTACCCAGCTATAAACAGAAATTTCCTAGCGGGCGTTAGTTCACTTGAATATCAAGCTACAGATTTTCATTTGCTAATGGGCTACCAAATGGGCAAACACAGTTTTGAAACAGGTATTGGTACTCAAAAGAGTATTATTGCTGGGCAATTTGACCCCAAAGGAACGTTTACAGATTATGAAAATGTCATTGGATTTTCAAGTGAATTGACTTTGGTTGTAGTGCCTTTGCGGTATTATTACGAGTTGGTTCGACTTAGACATTGGCATTTGAAGGTAGGGGGTGGGTTGCTGAACTATTTTGTACCAGACCCCGATTTTCTAAATGGCGTTTCAGGCATTGGTAAAGAAGAAAGGTTAAAAAGCTATGCCTTATCGGGCGATGTTTCCGCTAAAATTGGATACTCCTTTAATGAAAGTTGGGGTATCAATATCATTGGCAGCTATGGCTTAGGCGCACCCAATATCCGCCGTTTGGATTTTAGTAAAACAAATCCTATCACGCCACTATACGCAACGGCGAAAGCGTATAACATTGGACTCAATTTGCAATATAATTTTTAATTTTTTATTAGAATCCTATCATCCAACTCCGCATCCAAAACCCGACCATTCCGAGTCTCATCCTCCACGCCCTCGATGAAGGCATCCCGCATGAGTTTATTCAAATTATCCCGCTTCATGGTTTTCAAAAAATCACAATTATCACCGCCGTCCGCAATGTAATCCGAGATGACAAACGAGTAATTGCGTCCCCCCCTCAGTATTTGTCCACCAATTTTGATGTTTTCCACACTGCCTTTGTTGATAACGTAAGTTGCCCCCGCAATAGGCCAACCACCTTTGTTGCCCATGTGTCGGATGAATTTATCAATGCCCGCACTATCGGTCGTAATGACCACCAAAGCATTGTCAAAAGGCATGAGTTCATACATCTTTCCACGGGTCACATCACCCGCTGCCAACGACCTAATCCGCAAGCCACCACGATTGACAGTAGCAAAATCTATATTTTTTTTGTAATATTTAATGGATTGATTTAGAATGAGTTGTGATGACCAATTGCCCAAAAGGGAAACAGCATCACCCGCCGTCAACTCCTT
>JAYTMW010000713.1:0-4562 GCA_043728105.1 Saprospiraceae bacterium
AATAACGGCTTGTTTTGGGGATGTATTGCGACAAACCAATAAGCTGATAAAGGACAAAGACATAAGCAAAAAAATACGCAAACGGCAGCGAGTTAAAAACCATTATTTATTGATCGGTTTAGTTCTACTTTGGCACTCTAAAACAGAAAAAGGACTAAATGGATTGATTGGTTTTTTAAAAAGAAAAATTTTCAATTTTTCATTTAAAAAATCAATCAATCCGGGGAAAACTCCCCTTTAGCACGCCTTTTTAAGCAGTAAAAACAGTGAGTAAATATCTCATATTGTAGAGTGCCAAAGTAGAATTAGTAACAATTAAAAATTAAAAAATAAGCATTTATAACACCGCTTGATTCTTAGGATTGAAGTTAGTCAACAGTGACAATTCTTATTTCTTAATTTTTAATTTTTTTATTACTAATTGGTTTTGGATGATAATACTTAGTTCAGCAAATTTTGAGCCGATGATAGTTTATTTATCTTTTTTCTTTAAAAACTACCTTATTAAAGTTAAAACATTGGGTTGAAAATGACACACAATTAAATTAAAAATTAAAAATTAAAAATTATCTAAAATGTTGAATATCAGCGTTTTATATTTTTTTAGTGGTGTAGTTATCAATTCTAATCTGTCACAACTATCCATTTTCAATGCTCTTTTTAGCATTTTTCGGACATAGATTTGAATCATTAAAGTTAATAACGATCTAAACAGTTTATTTTAACCGATTTTATTTATAGCTTACAATGATGAAAAACTTACAACAAATTTTTATTCTATCCTCCCTTGTTCTAATCTCTCTTCAAGTGGGTTTAGCTCAAACGACATTTACAACAATTGGAAAATATAACAAAAATGGTAAACCAAATTATTTGGATCAACCGGGAGATGCAATCTCTTCTACGTTTCTAACGAGAATTCAATCTTCTCTTCCAGAATATTATCCTGTTCCAACTTATCATCCAGAATATCTATTGGATACGAGAACTCACGACATCAAGTTGAAAGATACTGCCGATGTGTGGATTACTTTCGTGGACGAAGGTGCGGGTTATAATAATACATTGACCTATTACACCTATGACTTGGCTACTCCCCCAACTGTGAAGCCAACAAATTTGAAAGTCATATTTCCAAATCTTACTTTGGATAATAACGTCTTGAAAAGAGGTGACAAAGTTTTCTTGGGTCGCTTTCCAAAAGGCAAAGGTATTGGTTTTGCTTTAATTGCTGATGGTTTTAGAAACGAAACAGTTACTACGGGTTACAATATTTTCTATTCTAACCCAGATTTCAATCCTGAGGCTAACGCAGCGCAACGCCGTCACAGTGTTTTATTGATGGATTCAACTCAAAAAATTGTCTTAGGTTTTGAAGATTTAAGTCGTGACCAAGCTGGTACTGATAATGATTTTAACGATGCCGTTTTTTATGTTACAGCTAAATCAATAGGTGCAGCTTTTGGTTCATTTCCAATCACCGTTGGTTCAATCGGAACAATTGGCTCGGGCAATCAAGGTGGTTTAGAAAGTGACGGTTGCTTGGCGGTTGCTATTGCAAACCGCAACTTCAAACGGGCTAAGGCCCCCTCAGTATCTTTCGAAAATCCAGAAAATTTGGAGTCATTTAAAGAAGTTAAGAAGGGTGGTTTGCAAGTACGTGGTGATGTAGAATTGGAGCAATATATTCCAGAAAATCCGTTATTCGAGCCTACAAGAGCTTATTTAACGACACCTAAAGACTTAATCGGCATCACAAATGCTAAAAAAGTATTGTCAGTTGATTATTTCGATGCTGTAACAGAGGCTCGTATGGCAGCCGTTTTGACTTCAAAAACAGAGAGTAAAGTATATGACCACACAAAGACAATTTGCGATAGATTAGTAGGTTCTACGCTTATTAATACTGAAAATATCACCATTCAAAATATGCCTTTCATTCGCTCAACTTTATTGCGTGAAGATGGTACTTTAGAATACTCAATTTGTTTTTCAGTGTGTAAAGATGATGCTCAATCAGTCACTTTTGTAAGCCGTTGGGGCATAGATGAATACCCTGCAAGACCCGTGTTTTTCAACTACCAAGTTTGGTCACAAGCACCACATATTTCTCAAAAAATTGTTGAAGAAATCATCGCAAAATTCAGAGGTCAATTTGCTAATATCAACACTGCAACGGAAGCAAAATTGCCAACCGTTTATGTGAAAAATGGTTACTACGATAATGGCTTTTTAGTATTGAATATTTTTAACCCAATTCAATCTAAGTCATTGACTATCAGTGGCAACCACACACCAACAGAGACAAGAGAACGCCTTCCTTTCAACCATAAAGTTGTCTTAAATGGCGAAGAATTGGAAACGATAAAAGTGTTTGTAGGCAGTGTTTTTGACATGGGTTTTGCTTTGAAAGCTGACAAATCAGAAGCGGCTGATGCCCTTTATTTTGCCGATGGTGTTTGGGGTTTAGACTATGATAAAAATGTATCTAAGGTTGATAAATTTGATGTCAATAATACCATCCCAACTTTTGAAAATGGACTTTACACGTTGGAGCGTGATCCAATACTGAGGGGCCAAGTTAAGGACTATGTTTCTATGTATCGCACCCTTCGCCCAGCGGCTACCGCTACGAATGTTTCAGGTTTCAAAAACTTGTCTTTCACGGGTTCAGGTACAGAGATTGTGGATGTTATTTTGGTGAAAAAATCAACTACAGAGTGGGCTAAACAATATCGCACAGAAGTTCGCCTTGAAAATGAAGCAAAACAATTCAATTTAGCATTGGCAGATTTTTCAAATGGCACAAGCGAGCCATTGGTTGCAGACGATTTGACAAGCATCGTATTTACAGTAAAAGGAGACGGACAGAACGTTAAAACATTCGAAATGAACTTACAAAATGTTGCTTTTGATAATAAAGATTATAAAAAAGTAACGCTCGCAGACGGCATCGCAGTATCTCCAAATCCAGTTGAAGACGTGGCAAACGTTAACTTCAAATTGGAGGAACGTGGCACGGCTTTGATAACTTTGAGCAACGTAAATGGTCAAACGATGATGACTAAAAATGAAGTTTTTGCAAAGGGAAATAATAGCTTTAAATTAGACATGACAAGCTACCCATCTGGTATTTATATCTTGAATATCAACTCTGCAAAAGGTGCTTTGAAAACGAAAATCGTTATACCATAATATTATGTAAAGCGAAGGGCGTATTGAGTAAAGCGTAAAATGTAGTACGCAATACCATTTACGCCCTACGCAATACGCATAAAGTTGTTCACACCAAATTTACAGTATCAATTATGAGAAAACCGACCGAAAAAAAGACCGATTTATTAGGCATCAATCACGATATAAAAACGCTCACTAATGGCGTTTTGTGCATGTCTTCTTTGTTGGAAAATACAACTTTAAATGTTGAGCAAGCCGAGATTGTGCAGTTGTTGCGCAAGTCTGCGGCTGATTTGAACGCCATGATGTCTCAAATTTTAGCAACATCGCAAGCGCAAAATAATGTTTCAACCGAAAAAATGGAAGCCTTTAATTTGAAAGAAGAAGTAGAATATATTTTCAATACTTTTAAATTTACAATAGCTCAAAAACCGATTAAAACACACCTCATTATTGATAAATCAGTGCCTGCAACAGTAAAGAGTGATAAGGTTGCATTGAATCGTATTTTGAATAATTTATTGCACAATTCAGGCAAATTTACGGAATCAGGCAGCATAGAATTACGCATAAAAACAGACGGAAAAAGCGGAGAAAAACAGACTATTTTGTTTGACATTTCGGATACAGGTCATGGTATTTCGTCTAAGAATATAAAAAATATTTTCAAACACTTTACAAAATATAATTCTGAGGGTTACGGAATTGGTTTAGCCACCGTAAAAGAATTGGTTGACTCGTTAGAAGGCACTATTGACGTGAAAAGTCAGATAAATAAAGGGACAAATTTTTCCATTTCTATTCCTTTTGAAGTAGTCAATTTTGCCGATACGAAAAAAACAATACCCCTCAGTATTAAGGCATTGAAAGATAAAAAAATACTCATTGCCGACGATGATATTGTCTATACAAAATATTTGACGAGCATTTTAAGACAATTTAATGCACAAGCAACTTTCGTTAATTCGGGTGAAAAAGTGTTGCAACTCATTGATAATCAACGTTTTGACTTAATTTTACTCGATTTGAATTTGCCGGGGATTGATGGTTTTACAACGGCTTCCGAAATTCGTTTCACCCGCAACAAAAACACGCATACACCCATCGTCGGTATGTCTGCAAGTGAGACCACGGATAAAAAAATTAGAGCCTGTGGTATGGTTGATATGCTGCCAAAACCGTTAAATACTGAGGGGTTAACCCATAGATTGAAAAGAGTATTAGAGGGACAGAAAGGACTTTTTATTCAAAATATAAATAATAATAAACTACATATTTCCAATTTTAATTTTGACAAAAAATTAAACGGCACGCATCTTGCTACTTTATATGGGAATGATCTGGAACATGCGAGCTTGATTTTTGATACATTTTTAGCGGAATCT
>JAYTMW010000714.1:0-15680 GCA_043728105.1 Saprospiraceae bacterium
TACATTTAAATAGTAAAAAATAAACGATTGCGTAAAATACTGATAATCAGCTTTTTACGTAAATATATAAATTTTACAAATTAAATAAAAACTTAACAACATAATATCTCAATTAATGCGCCAAAAAATGACTTTCTACTTTATTATCTTTAAAATTTAAAAAGAGAACAAGCGTTTTTGTTGTAACTTTGTGCCACTTAACGATTAAAAAAAAAGTAATTATTTATCATGTAAATTGATTTTTCTTTTTTAACACATAGTCACATAGGACACATAGCTTTTTTAAATTCCTACTGACTGACAAAAAACTATGTGCTCTATGTGCCTATGTGTTAAAAAAAACATGTGTTAAATGGTTGCTATAATAGATAATTTCATGTTGAAAAATAAAATAAAAGAACTCGCCAAAAGCTATCATTCGGACGTAATTTCGATGCGCCGTTATCTGCACCAACACCCCGAACTCAGCTACAAAGAAGTAGAAACGGGTAAATATGTGGCTCAAAAACTCAAAGATTATGGCATCATCCATGAACACGGGGTGGCTGAAAATGGTGTCGTTGGTTTGATAGAAGGTAGAAATCCACACAAAAGAGTCATTGCTTTACGGGCTGATTTGGACGCATTGCCCATCAAAGAAGCCAATGATGTGCCTTACAAATCAACCGTAGAAGGGGTCATGCACGCTTGCGGACACGATGCCCACACGTCGAGCCTTTTGGGTGCTGCCCGCATTTTGAACGACTTGAAAATGGATTTTGAAGGTACTATTAAACTCATTTTTCAACCCGCCGAAGAGCGCACGCCAGGCGGTGCGAGCATCATGATCAAAGAAGGTGTTTTGGAAAATCCGAGGCCCCTCAGTATTATTGGTCAACACGTGCATCCACCACTCGAAGCGGGCAAAGTGGGCTTGAAAGGAGGCATTTACATGGCTTCGAGCGACGAATTGCACATAACGGTGCGTGGAAAAGGCGGTCACGGAGCGATGCCACAAGAAGGTATTGACACTATTTTGATTGCCGCACATATCATTACAGCCTTGCAACAAATAGTGAGTAGAAATGCCGACCCTGCGATGCCTACGGTCTTGACTTTGGGTAAAATAAATTCAGTAGGCGGGGCCACGAATGTCATTCCCGACGAAGTACGCATAGAAGGCACGTTCCGCACATTGAGCGAACCGTGGCGCATTGAAGCCAAAAAACGCATGAAAAAAATGGCAGAAGGTATCGCCGAAGCTATGGGTGGCGAGTGTATTTTCAACATCGAACACGGCTATCCTGTCCTCTTCAACGATGAGGCTTTGACGGCCAAAGTGAAGACACAAATGATAGAATTTTGCGGTGCAGAAAACGTTGTGGACTTGCCGATGCGCATGACTTCCGAAGATTTTGCCTACTATTCGCAGCAAATGCCCGCTTGTTTTTATCGTTTGGGAACAGGTAATAAATCCCGTGGCATCACTTCGGGTTTGCATACCGATACGTTTGATATTGAAGAATCAAGCCTTGAATTGTCCATTGGTTTGTTGGCTTGGTTGGCTATAAAAGAGTTGGATAATTGAGAAAAATTAAAAATTAAAAATGTATAATTAAAAATTTTAAGTAATTGATAATCAATTGATTAAGTAACGAGTAAAGAATAATAAGTTGGCTTAGTCTATGGCACAACTTTGTCGAAGTCCTTTGAATAATACGTGAAAAATGAATTTAAAAATTCATTTTTCACGTATTATTCAAAGGACTTCGACAAAGTTTTTTTTAATTTTTAATTTAGTCTTTTAAAACTTTACCAAGTTATCTTTTACTCATTACTAAGTATTATTTTCTCCTTTCAAGAAATTTTTTATGTATAAAAAACTGTTCCTTTATGCAATGTTTGTTGCTTGTGCTTTTTTAACGAGCTGCGGCAAAGAAAAAGTTATTTTTGAAAAAGATTACACCCTCAAAAACGATGCGTGGACGTATGCCGATACGCTCAATTTTGCTTTCGACATCACCGACACCATGGCGATTTACGACATCGTTTTGACCGTTGAGCATACCCCTCAGTATGCGATGCAAAATATTTATACAAACATCTATACGAAGTTTCCGAAGGGCGAGCGCATCAAACAAACGTTGAGCATTGACCTCGCCGACAACACAGGCACGTGGCAAGGCAAATGCAGTGGTTCGAGTTGTGATTTTAACATCAAAATTCAAGAAAATGCTTTTTTCAATATCTTAGGCCCACACGTGATTACACTTGAACAATTTATGAGAGTAGAATCATTGGCAGGTATCAAAAATATTGGATTGAAAATAGTGGATATGGGTAAGAAACGGGATTTGAATGCTGAGAAAAATCAAGGTAATCAGCATACAAAGAAGAAAAAATAGAGCATACCCCCCTCAGTATTTTTATCAAAAAGTGGCGTAAAATTCACCAAAAAAAGTGTCATTGCGAGGAGGTACTATTTTGAATCACGATGCAAGCGTGACGAAGCAATCTGCCAAGTTTCCTTCAATTCAAGATACTAAATTTTATCGTAATTTTAGAAAAAATATTGCAATTGATTTTACAGATTGCTTCATCGTTCCTTCTATTAACGAACACTATTTTGGCGAAGAGAAATCGCAAGTCAAATAACAGATTGCTTCGTCGTACCTCCTCGCAATGACACATTAATCTTAGGTTGTTGCTTTGGGAAAAATACTACAAATTAGCAATTAATTTTTTATAAATAATTGAAAACAAAACAGTTATGAATTTAGAAGCAACAATCCAAGCGGATTTAATGACGGCTATGAGAGCCAAAGACGAAATAGGTTTGAGAGGCATTAGAGCCATCAAAAGTGCTATTCAATTACAAAAAACAGACGGTAGCGGACAGGCTTTGACGGAAGAATTGGAGCTAAAACTCCTTCAAAAATTGGTGAAAACCCGCAAGGAATCCATCGCTATTTTTGAGCAAAACAACCGCCCAGAATTAGCAAAAATTGAGAAAGAAGAAGTAGCAATCATCGAAAAATATTTGCCCCAGCAAATGGACGAAGCGGGCATCGAAGCGGTCGTGAAAAACATCATCGCTGAGACGGGCGCAACGAGCATTAAAGACATGGGCAAGGTCATTGGCGCAGCCTCAAAACAATTGGCAGGGCAAGCCGAAGGAGCTGTTATTTCAGGCATTGTAAAACGACTTTTAGCGTAGTTGGTTATTCAGTTATTGATTATCGGGTTATTTTTTGAATAATTCAATAATCAATAACTCAATAATCAATAACTGACAACACGCAATGGATAAAATTATTTTTAATACAGAAGATATTGATTTTCAATTAGTTAGCGAAGAAAAAGTTAGTAATTGGATAGAATCAATGGTGGAAAAAGAAGGTAAAAAACTTGGTGGATTAAGCTATATTTTTTGCAGCGATGATTACCTTCACAAACTCAATGTCGAGTATCTCAACCACGATACTTTGACGGATGTGATAACGTTCCCGTACAAGAAAAATCCAGTGGAAGGCGATATTTTTATCAGCATTGACCGAGTAAAAGACAATGCCCAAGATTTGAATATTCCCTTTGAAACTGAACTACATCGGGTGATGATTCATGGCGTTTTGCACCTTTGCGGCTACATGGATGAAACGGATGAAGAAGAAGCTATTATCCGTCAAAAAGAAGATAAGTGTTTGAGTCAATTGTAGCTTACGGATAAATCCGTAAGCTACGTAAAAATTAAAAAATGGTCGTTGTACAAGATAAGTTAGTGAGTGATGATATTTTTGAAGAAAATTTCATCTGCAACCTTGACAAATGCAAAGGCGCATGTTGTTGGGAAGGTGATTTTGGTGCGCCACTAACGCCCGAAGAACTCAAAATACTGGATAAAATATACCCAAAAGTGCGTCCTTTTTTAACCGAAGAAGGGCAAAAAGCGATTGACAAAGATGGGTGTTATGAACAAGCCGAAGACGATTATGGCACGACTTTAATTAATGGAGGCCCATGTGCATTTATGACAAAAGATGTCCTCGGCACGGCGCATTGTGGCATCGAACAGGCTTGGAAAGCGGGCGTTGTGGATTTCAGAAAACCCATTTCGTGTCACCTTTATCCCATCCGTGTTTCCACAAATGAGATTGCGGGATTTGAGGCTTTGAACTATGATAAATGGGATATTTGCTCGGCAGCGTGTCAGTTGGGTAATGAGCATAAAGTGCCTGTGTATCAATTTGTGAAAGATGCATTAATCAGAAAATACGGAGAAGATTTTTATGAAGAAATGGAGGCGAGTGCAGCTTATTTGAAATCAAAAAAGTAACACAAAACAGCCTTTAAGTGATTAGACAAAATTAAGCACATAGGCACATAGGACACATAGAAGCTACGCAAAACATTGATTATCAATTGTTTATACATAATACTATGTGCTCTATGTGCCTGCATGCTGCAAAAAAAAACTTCAAATAAATCCTTTACTCATTACTACGTTAATTTTTAATTTTTTAAATTTTAATAGTTAATTGTTACCCACATGATTCTCAAAACCTAATTTGGAAAAGAAATTTTACCCATAGAAACACTTGGCACGCCTGCCCTTTTTCCAAAATCCGTATGCCCACCAGCCACACATTCATTCGCCAAAATGGCAAATAAAATCGCCTCTTTGGCATCGCCGTTGATGCCCAAATCATTGGTACTTTTCAAGGAAATATTAGGCAACAACTCACGTAAGTGTTTGATTAACAAGGGATTATGCGCACCGCCGCCACTTGTGTAAATCGTAAATTGCCCATTAATTTGTTTGCCTTCAAACGATTTTTTTATAGCTTCTGCAATTGTTTCTGCGGAGAATCTTGTGAGGGTTGCTAAAAGGTCAAATACTGTCATGCTCGTGCTTGATGAAGCCGTAGGCATCAAGGGGGTACCGAGTTTTCCACATTTAATTGCGTTATCCACATACAAAGTGTTGAAAAGTTCGGGCCCTGTTGTCTTTGGAAACGGGCTTTGAAAAAATTCATTTACCTTCAACTCACGCAACAATTCAGGTATTATTTTGCCTTGTTTTGCCAAAGCAGCATCTCTATCGTAAGCTAAATTTGGGTAAAATTTTCTTGTGTAAGCATCTAAAAGAGTATTTCCCGGCCCCGTGTCGGTCACAAAAACTTCAGACGCATCAAGCGAGCCAGGCAAATAAGTGAAATTAGCGATGCCGCCCATGTTGAGTAATATACGGTTTTCATCTTTTTTAGAAAAAATAAAATAATCGCCATAGACGGCTAAGGGCGCACCTTCACCACCCGCCGCCACGTGCTTTTGACGGAAATCACTCACCGTAATAATGCCTGTCGTGACCGCCACGTGGTCGCCATCGCCAATCTGCAAAGTGGCGTTATCAAATCGTTCTATTTTATGTAAAATTTTAGGCGTATGAAAAACAGTTTGCCCATGCGAAGCCACCAAATCTACCCCCTCAGTATTTAAGCCCCATTTTTCTAAACAAGACAAAATCATGTTGCCGTGGAGCTTTCCAATCCAAGCGTTCAAAAGCGTAAGATGCTGAAAATCAATGGTTTGCTTCGCAAATATTTCTCTAATTTCGAATTTAACCGCCTCCGAATAATCAACCGTTTCAAAGTTTACCAACTCAATTTTAGTATCTTCCCCCTGTCCTTCGAGCCTACATAATGCCACATCCAAACCGTCTAAAGAAGTTCCTGACATCAAACCAATGATGTGACGTGCAGGCTTTTGAGCGATACGATACAAATCTTCAATATTCTTATTCATAATTTTTTTTTGGTTCTATTTAAAATAAAAGATTAGGTAAAATAAACAAGCCGTAAAATAAATCATATTTTGCTCTTTAAACCGCCAATGACGCTGATTTTGCAGATGTGACGCTGATTTTTTTTGATTTAATTTAAAAAATCAGTCTAAATCAGTCTAAATCAGCAAAATCAGCGTCATCGGCGGCTAAAAAAATAATATTTATGAAATCAACAATCAATTTCGGCATCATTGGTTTGGGTAAAATTGCCAACAAATTTGCCCACGACCTGCGCTACGTGAAAGACGCAAAACTCCACGCTGTGGCATCAACTGACATGAATAAGGCGGGGCAGTTTGCTCGTCAATATGGCGCAACATACCATTTTGGAAGCTACGAAGCCTTACTCAATTGCCCACATTTAGATGTCGTTTACATCGCCACGCCACACGTTTTGCATTGCGTAAATACCCTTATGTGCCTCCGCCGACGCATACCCGTGATATGTGAAAAACCTTTTGGCATGAACGCTAAAGAGGTCAAATTGATGATTGATTTGGCGCATCAAAACCAAACTTTTTTGATGGAAGCGATGTGGACTCGTTACATGCCTTCGTTTCTAAAAGCTCAGGATTTGGTGCGAAAAGGAGTCATTGGGAGGCCCCTCAGTATTAAAGCCGATTTTGGCTTTTATTCGGCATTTGATGCTGAAAGTCGTATTTATAACAAAGATTTGGGCGGTGGTGCTATGTTAGATGTGGGCATTTATCCTGCCACATTAGCATTATCTATCTTGGGTAAACCACTGAAAGTCAATGCTTTGGCTAAAATGTCGTCAACTGGTGTGGACGAAACCATTGCTTTTAATTTTGAATACGAAAACGGAGCCATCGCTATGGGTCACGCCTCCGTCACGATGGACACGAGCGTGGATGCTGTGATTTATGGGGAAAAGGGTGCAATTTATTTTCACCCTCGTTTTCATCATTCAAAGGGTCTGACGGTGAAAATGTACGATGGAAAGGAGCAAGTTTTTGATTTTCCGTATGAAGGATTTGGTTATCAATTTGAGGCAGCCGAAGTGGTCAAATGTTTAAAAAACAATGCTCTGGAAAGCCCTCAAATGTCGCATCAATTCAGTTTGGATTTGATTGAAACCTTGGATGCCGTGCGGCGTGAGATTGGTTTGGTTTATCCAAAACATGATTGAAAAATTTATATTTTTGTAAACATTTGTATGCTCCCGAATTACTCTAAAATGAAAATGGTTTTCAGTTTATACAATTCTTTTTTCATACGAGATATTTAAAAAAAGTAGCTACTTAGCCTGTACTCAGATTTAAGGATTTTAAGGATTTTAAGGATTTTTTTTAACAAATTAAAGCTCAAAAAGTGTTTAAATACTGAGGGGGTCTAACTTTAAACCATTTTCAAAAAGATAAATGCTATTTTTGCACCCAAATAAAAAATAGCCTTATGACTTTTAGAGAATTAAATCTCAATACGCCCCTTTTGAATGCCTTAGATGATTTAGGTTTTAAGCAACCTACCCCAATTCAAGAGAAAACTTTTTCCGTCATGATGTCGGGCAAAGATGTGTTGGGTATCGCCCAAACGGGCACGGGTAAAACGCTCGCTTACTTGTTGCCGTGCTTGCGCCAATGGCAATTTACGAAAGATAAAAATCCTCAAATTTTGATACTCGTGCCGACTCGTGAGTTGGTGACGCAGATTGTGGCGGAGGTCGAAAAATTGACTACGTATATGAACGTGGTCGTTGGTGGCGTGTATGGTGGCACGAACATGAACACCCAAGCGATGATGATTACGCAAGGTTTGGATGTGTTGGTCGGCACGCCAGGTCGCTTGATGGATTTGGCTTTGAATGGTTCTTTGAAACTTAAAGGTATCAAAAAACTCGTCATTGATGAGGTGGATGAAATGTTGGATTTGGGTTTCAAACACCAACTGATGACCATTTTTGATTTGCTGCCGCCGAAGCGACAAAACTTGATGTTTTCAGCCACAATGACCGATAGTGTAGAGGATTTGATTAACGTTTATTTCAATTTACCCGAAAAAATTGAAGCGGCTCCCACGGGAACGCCCCTTGAAAACATCCTACAAAGTGCCATTTATGCACCCAATTTCAATACAAAAGTCAACCTTTTGGATATGATGTTGCGGAACAATAAAGATATGTCGAAGGTGGTCGTTTTTATATCTACAAAGAGTTTGGCGAACCAACTTTTTGAACGAATGGATGAGCGTTTTCCAGAATTATTTGGCGTTATTCATTCAGATAAATCGCAAAATGCTCGATTCAATACCGTCAACTCGTTTCAAGATGGCACGCATCGTTTCTTGATTGCCACTGATATTATTGCCCGTGGCATTGACCTTTCGGACGTTACGCATGTTATTAATTTCGATACGCCCGATGAACCACAAAACTACATGCACCGTATTGGTCGCACAGGTCGTGCCGAGAAAAAAGGTATTTCTATTACTTTTATTACTGAAAAAGAAAGAGAATATCAAGCGGGCATAGAAGCATTGATGAATTATCAAATCCCCATTACGCCCACGCCCGAAGACCTTGTAGTCTCTGATGTGCTGATTGACGACGAGTTGCCAAAGGTGCAAATGAAAAATATTAAAGTAAAACTTGTTAAAAAAGATGATACCAACCAAGCTTTTCATGATAAATCAGATAAGCGCAAAAAGGTGAATCATAAGGTGCGGCGAGCAGAGGCCATGCAAATTAAATATGGTAAGCCTCAAACGAGGGGTGATAAAAACAAGAAAAAATAAAGAATAAGAAATTTTATAAAAAAAAAATAAAAAAGGTCAAAAAGCTATTATGCTTTTGACCTTTTTTTATTCTATAAATTTGACGTAGGTTCAGACTTACGTGAGAAGTAAAAAACAACATGATTGAGTTGAAGTTTTTATACTCAAAATCAACCATTTGAGGATTCCTCGCCACCTTCAATTACCGCTGACAAACCTCTATCAACCAAAGCATCCTTGTGCGGTTTCAAAACGGAAAGCGAAGCAGTTTTTACAGTTGCTTTGCCTTTGTAATGAATAATGGTCGCCAATTGCTCAGCTTGGTCGGGCGTGTGTTGCAAAACTTGCGTGAATGCGTCAATCACCCATTCAAAAGAATTGACATCATCGTTGTAAACAATGAGTTGTGCGGCATTACCACTTCCTATATCAGACAGCAAATCTTCGAGATCAACTTCCTCTTCTACTTCAACGTCTTCGTAAAACGGATTCATTTTCATTAAAATATATTGTAGTGAATTAAGATGAGCCAACCGTTATATTTTATACTAATTCAGCGAAGCCAATGTTTCACGAACTGCTGCAAAGTTAGGCAATTCTCCCGCATTTGCCAACACGTCGGCGTAACGAACGACCCCCTCAGTATCAATCACAAAAATAGCTCTTTTTGATACACCTTTCATGCCGAAAACAAAATTTTCGTAAAGGGCATCATATTGTTGAGATACTTCTTTATTAAAATCAGATAAAAGAGGGAAATTGTACTCATTATCTGCCTTAAATTTGCCCAAAGTGAAAGGAGAATCTACGGAAATGCCAAAAACTTGCGCATTAAGCGTCTCATATTTCTTCATATTGTCACGAGCATCACACAACTGATCGGTACAAACGCTTGTGAAAGCCGCAGGGAAAAAGTTCAAAACGACATTGTGTCCACGATAATCACTCAATTTTACCTCTTTTTTTTCATCCGAAAAAAGTGTGAAATCGGGTGCTTGTTGACCTACTTGAATAGCCATAAACTGATTTTTTTTTAGTTTTAAAAAAATGTAGTTGTTGATTTCTTTTAAATTGAAAAAGAAAGACCCAAAATTACGCTTTGTTGAACGAAAATTCGATTTTTACCCTTTCATTTTTCAAAAAAATCCAACTGCCTAAAATATGAATCCAACTGTACGCCGAGCCAACTTAGAATTACATTTTGCAGTATTACTCTATGGATTCACCGCCATCTTGGGTGTTTTAATTGAGCTTCCCGCTTTGGTTTTGGTTTGGTGGCGGGTCACGATTACCCTATCTGCGATGCTCATTTATGGTAATATTCCTTTAAAAATGAAGCATTTATCCAAAAAAGATAGGGTAAATCTGATGGGTATTGGTGTCGTCGTGGGACTTCATTGGATAGCATTTTTTGGTGCTGGCAAATTAGCAAACGCTTCGATTGCGCTGGTGGCGTTTGCCACAACCTCCTTTATGTCGTCGTTTTTAGAACCTCTTTTAATGCGGCAAAAAATAAAATGGTATGAAGTTGCGCTGGGCCTTGTCATCGTTCCTGCAATGACTTACGTGGTAGGAACGTTACCCGCTAATATGGGTGTAGGCGTTGGTGTTGCGTTAATTTCAGCATTTTTAGCGGTCATTTTTTCTATTTTAAATAAAAAAATGACCTTAAAAACTGACCCCCTCAGTATTTCTTTCTTCAACCTCTCAGGCGCATGGCTTTTGCTTACTTTACTATTACCGTTTTATTTTAACGCCGAGCCTAACGCTAAGTTTTTACCCACTTTCAATGATTGGATTTTTTTAATGGTATTGGCTTTGCTTTGCACTAATTTGGGTTATTGGTTGGGCATTCGATCTCTAAGACATTTATCCGCTTTTTCGGTTGCCCTAACCGTCAATCTTGAACCCGTTTATGGTATTATATTCGCATGGCTTATTTTGAAAGAAGACAAACAATTGAATCCTTCATTTTATATTGGCGCAAGCGTTATTATTGTGGCAGTTTTGGGCTACCCTTTTTTGAAATCTATGTTTGATAAAAAGTGATTTTCAAAAAATTATTTCTTTACAAACCGAGCTGCCCAACCACCACCACTGACCAAATTAAGATTCAGAACATCTCCTTTTTGAACCGTTTTTACAATCTTTTTAAAGTCATTGGCATTGCGATCAGCGTTGATGCCATCTTGAAACACCGTCATTTCATACGTCCCTGCGTTTAGGAAATCACATTTAATTTCTAATTTTCGCTCTGTCCAATCGGTCATTGCGCCCGCAAACCAATCACCGTTTGACGCTTGACGAGCCACCGCTATGTAGTCACCCACTTTCGCATCCAAGTAAACAGTTTCATCCCAAACCGAAGGCACTTTTGAGATAAACTCGGTACATTCAGGTTCTTTATAGTAGTTTGTCGGTGAATCCGCCAACATTTGAAGCGGGCTTTCATACACCACATACATCGCCAACTGATGACAACGTGTGCCTAACGACATCGGCGCATTGAAAATAGGCGACCACTCCGCAGCGTTTGCATTGCGCATAGCTCCAGGCGTGTAATCCGCAGGGCCCGCAAAAAAGCGCACAAAAGGCACCGTCACATTGTGTTCAGGGCCAATTTTTTTCTGAACATCCCATTTAGCATTTTCTAAACCATAAATGCCTTCACGGGTGATTTGATTCGGATATTTCCTTTGCATACCCGTTGGTTTATATGCCCCATGAAAATCAACCAAAAGTTTGTGTATGGCAGCTTGTAAAGCTACTTTTTCGTAATAATTGACCATTAATTGATCATCCCTTTGCATGAAATCTACCTTAATTCCCTTCACGCCCCAACTCTGATAAAGGTCGAGTGCAGGCTTCAATTGCTTGTCTAAAGTGAGCCAACTTACCCACAAAATTATACCCACATTTTTACTGTTAGCATAGTCAACAAGCTCTTTCATGTTGATTTCAGGCACAACTTTAGTGACATCGGCAACGGGCTTTAAGGCATACCAACCTTCATCCAAAACAATGTATTCGAGACCATATTTTGCGGCAAAATCAATGTAATATTTGTAGGTTTCTGTATTAACTCCTGCCTTGAAATCAACACCTGTAATGTTGTTATAATTCCACCAATCCCAAGCCACTTTACCCGGTTTTACCCACGAAAAATCCAAACCTTTATCGGGATTTTGAGACAATTGATACACCAATTGGTTGTTCAAAATGTCTTTATCATTTTCATGAATACCAATGATTCGCCACGGGAAAGTGCGTTTTCCCTTAGTTTTTGCTATAAAATTCTCTGTTTTATCCACAAATTCATCACGGTCTCCTTTCTCTCTTAATACTGAGGGGTATTGCGGAAAAACAGCATTGAGTCCGCCTCGACCATTGCCTCGTAACCACATACCCGCATAGTCGTAAAGGTCACTTTCTGTTACAACTAATTTCAAATTATTTTGATAAACCAAGGCAGGCAAGCTACCCAAAGAAGCGGGGGTCAAACTGTCCAAAGTGGTCTTTCGAGCCACCCTTTCATTGTGCGATTTAAAGCCTTCTTCATCTTGAAAATAAACCCAATCTATCTGAGCAAAATTAAAATTAGCCTCTTCACTCAAAACCTTTACCTCGCCCTCTTTTTTCAATTCCCAACGATAAGCAAAACCATTGTTATAGGCTCTAAAAGTGAGTTGCATCTCGTTTTTAAGACCCAATATCATTTCGCTATAATTGTCTTCAATCACTTTCCTTTTTTCTCTCAAAAAAGGTGTTATTTTTTGAGAAACCGAAGGCTTCGATTCTTTCATAATCACGAAAGGATTTGCCCCTGATAATTTATCTAAAACCAAATTGATAGGAGAACGACGCACAATTAATGCGCCCTTGTGAGAGATGCTGTAATAAGCTTTGTCGGACAAGGAAATCGTGACATTGATATTGTTGTCAGGCGAGTTGAGCGTATAATCTTGTTGTGCTTTTATTGTTATCACAAAAAAGCAAAAAGCAAACGTTAAATAGAGTTTCTGAATCATTTTTCTTATTTTTTATAAACCTTAGTTACCTATAAATTCGACAATTTGTTTCAAAACAGAGTAATATTTCGTAAAAACGTTTTTTTTGTGACAAAACTTATATTAAATCTGCATCTTCTACCAACTCCGTTAAAGGATGCCAAAAAAGTGTTTTGAAATCTCGAACCTTATGCTCAATGACGACAATGCCTTCTACTTCCAACAACTCTTGCATCATGGTCGGCGAAGCAAATTGATGTCTGCCACTCAATTCTCCAATTCGATTGATGACTCGATGCGCAGGCACGGGGCCATCCGACATCAAATGATTTAATGCCCAACCAACCATGCGAGGCGAGCCTAAGCGCAAGTATTCTGCAATAGCTCCGTAGGTTGTTACTCGCCCAAAAGGCACGAGCCGAACGACAGCATACACGTCTTCCCAATAATTGTCTTTCTTTTTTTTCTCAATCATATATACGTGTGTTTGGTTACAATTAAGCTGAAAATAAATACTGAATTTAGATTACAGGTGTCATTTAGTTCTACTTTGGCACTCTGCATTTTGAGATATTTACTCACTGTTTTGCTTCGCAAAAAGCGTGCTTTAGGGGGCTTTTCTTCGAATTGATTGTATTTTTAGAAAGAAAAATTGAAAATTTTTCTTTCTAAAAATACAATCAATTCATTTAGTCCTTTTTTCCCTTTTAGAGTGCCAAAGTAGAGTTAGGAACGATGAAACAATAAAGTATTATTTTAAACTTATTCTTTCCCAGTTATAAATCCTATCTTTTTCTTCAAAGATTCCCGATATTATCATCAAAAGATAGCAATTCTAACAGAAAAATAATTAAGCCGAAAATGCGCTTTTATTATTTCTTCGTTCCTTAGAGGTGCAGCGCACCGCAATATTTGTAGCAATCGCCAAACAATGTTCCGTAAGGTGCAGTGCACCGAAACATCGTTTGTGTAATGTGCAGTATGCTGAACCGCTGCGTAACGTCCGTAATTAAAAAAATAAAGAAATACACCCCTCAGTATTTTCATTACTTTTCGTAAAAAAAGATAAAAAAAGAATCATTTTCCATCATTTCTTTATTTTTTTCGTAAAAAAGAGTACATTTGCACCGCTTTTCAAAAAAGCATGCCTATCAGTGCGGGCTTGGTGTGCACTCAATGGTTTAACCATTAAAACTTTTAAAAGCTAAACCCTTGATTGTCAATTTGTTATCATTGGTTTATCACAGTTTTTAAAAGCGCAATTTAATTTTTTTTAAGATGACAGTTGAAGAAACAAACGAGAATCAAGAGTTGGAAGTAACGCCAACTGTTGAGGCAATCGTAGCCGAGCCTGTAGTTGTGGCTGCTCCAGTAGCGCCCGCTCCAGTCGCAGTGGCTGAAGTAGAAACAGAGGAAGAAGAAGTAGATTTAGATGACATCGTGTTGGACACCGTTGCGGTAGGTTCTGCTCACGATGATTTTGATTGGGCTCGTGATAAGCGTGGTCGTGTTTTATACACAGCCGACCAGTCAAAACAACTTTTTGAGCAATATGAGTCAAGCATGAAATCACTCAATGCGGGTGAAATCGTGAAAGGTCGTGTATCTGCTTTGACGGGTAGCGATGTTGTTTTAGACATCAATTACAAATCAGATGGTTTAGTAGCGTTAAGTGACTTCCGTGATATTCCAGATTTGAAAGTAGGTGACTTTGTTGAAATTTATGTAGAAAGTCAAGAAGATGCTAAGGGTCAGTTGCAATTGAGCCGTCGTAAGGCGAAGTTGTTGCGGGCTTGGGAAGCTATCGTTGACTCATTCCAAAACGGAACTGTTATTCGTGGTTCGGTTATCAGCAAGACAAAAGGTGGTTTGATTGTGGACGCAGGTGGTTTGGAAACATTCTTACCGGGTTCTCAAATTGACATCAAGCCTGTTATTGATTATGACCAATACGTGGGTAAAATCATGGAGTTCAAGGTTGTTAAAATCAATGAGACTATCAAAAATGCGGTTGTGTCTCACAAAGCATTGATTGAAAGTGATTTGGCTGAACAACGTGAGCATATCATTGGTGGCTTAGAGAAAGGTCAAGTATTGGAAGGAACGGTTAAAAACATCACAGATTTCGGTGCATTCTTGGATTTGGGTGGCGTTGACGGTTTACTTTATATTACAGACATTTCTTGGGGTCGTATCACACACCCAAGCGAAGTGTTGCACCTCAATCAGAAAATCAACGTTGTTGTGTTGGATTTTGATGAGAACAAAAAACGTATCAGCTTGGGCTTGAAACAATTACAACCGCACCCTTGGGAAGTTCTTGAAGGCGAAGTTGGTGTTGATTCAATCGTGAAAGGTAAAATTGTGAACATCGAAGACTACGGCGCATTCTTAGAAATTAAGCCGGGCGTTGAAGGTTTGATTCACATTTCAGAAGTTTCTTGGGCTAATGCGCCAATCAATGCGAAGGAAAACTTCAAAATTGGTCAAGAAATGGAAGCTCGTGTCGTAACAATTGATCGTGAAGACCGCAAAATGTCTTTATCTATCAAACAAATGACAGGCGACCCTTGGAATAACATCGAAGATAAATATGCAACAGGCACTAAGCACATCGGTGACGTTAAAAACTTAACCCAATATGGTGTTTTCGTTGAAATGGAACCAGGTGTAGGTGGCATGATTCACATCAGCGATTTGTCATGGACTAAGCGTTACTCACATCCGTCTGAATTTACGAAAGTGGGTAGCAAAATTGACATCATTGTTTTGGATTTGGATAAAGACAACCGCAAATTGTCTTTGGGTCACAAGCAAGTTGAAGACAATCCGTGGGAGAGTTTTGAAGGTGTTTTCACACAAGGCTCAACACATGATGCAACCGTTATGCGTAAGGATGACAGAGGTGCAATCGTTTTATTGCCACACGGTTTAGAAGCATTTGCGCCCGTTAAGCACATCAAAAAAGAAGATGGTACAACTGCGGAAGTAGGTGAAACATTGCCTTTCAAAGTAATCGAATTCAACAAAGATGACAAGCGTATCCTCGTTTCTCATTCAAAAATAGTTGAAGATGCGAAAAGACTTACGGATGATGCAGACAAGAAAGCAAGAAATGC